>NZ_JACGWD010000018.1:0-57944 GCF_014077565.1 Pseudoalteromonas sp. 5Ae-yellow | reverse complement strand
TTTTACAAATTGAATAGTATAAAGCTGAGTCGAAAACTCATAAATGGTTCGGCAGCGAACTCTTTTTTACAAATTGAATAGTATAAAGCTGAGTCGAAAACTCATAAATGGTTCGGCAGCGAACTCTATTTACAAGTTACGCAGTATTTAATTTAACGTATTCAATAGCCCAATTGCATTTATAGCAGTCAAAATACTTTAGCTATTTTATAACTTGCAACACTTTAAGCGTTATAGCCATATTGTCTACGCCTTTCTTAAAATGAATAATAGCGTGTCTAAAATGAACGATTTAATGACACTATTTACGTTTTTGGGGTAAATCGACAAACTTCAAAAAGGTGACAAATCAATGATACTTCATCAGTAACTTTTCCCCTTTCATATGTATCAAATATATAAAGAATCTTATTCACCATCTTCAAATCCGCTTTAAGCATAAAAACAGAATAATCACTAAAAATTGAAATAAAAGTAATTTATTTAAAATCAATTTGCGATTAGCTCTGTATTTATGAAGCTAATTATTCCTTTTCTGTATTTCTAACAAGGTAACTTTTTTAATTCTGCTTCGATTATGTAGGCCTTATTAGCATGACTTAATCGTCATAGCAGTAAAATTAAAGTTTTATGATCCTTTAATAATTAAAACGTATGGAAAAACGAATTTATGAAATACAGACAGAAATCGATCCCACTTTCAAAGGCTGAGTTAAAAGCTCACCCGCTGTTAATTGAACTGACAAAAAATGATGTGGTACAGCTAAAAGCCAATCAAAGTATTCATGCATTGCCAATTAAAGTCGTGCAATTGTTGCTAGATTTGCGCCCTTTAGCTGTCACTACCAATACTCACGACGATAGTTACTTAACGCTTGCATCAAGTGGTATGTTTGAGCGCTTTAAAGCACACCCGCTAAAAGCGGAATTAAATATAAAATTACAGATTTATCCCCAAGAAGCCGTCGAGTATGTACTTGCAACTACATTGCTATACGACCACGCACTAACACTGTCTTTGAAAGCTAACTTAAGCACAAACCTGAAACGCCGGCTTAGTTGTTTCGAAGAACAATGTATACCAATATCTAAACAACAGGTATTGGCTAATTTAGCCAATACCTCGCCTTCTGCTTTTCGAAAATGAGGTGCCAAGCGTGAGTTTAACTGACCATATTGCAAGAAGTAACCGTTTAAATAATTCCGGTGGTTGTTACCCTAATGCATTAGCGCATGCCACAACCTTAGCCATTATGTTGAAGAAGCTGGCTAAGGTTGATGCTAAAACTCGCCCGGCGATGACCGCGGTGGCAATGTTTATGTGGCTAACACAAGACTGGAAACAGATTAGTATGCCAAAAGATATTCCTGATTTTGTTAAAATATCTGGCGCGACTCCCTGTCAGGAAAATACCTTTAGAACTTACTTTGATGGCACACTATCGTGGGCTGAGTATGCGCGACCTTGTAAGTACAAAAAACATATTATGTATTTATGGCAGCCTATGCCTACGTACTTAAATACATTTTTTCAAAAGTTTATTAGTGTTCAATCTTACGATACGCCTTTTTTAAGCCCAACTGGCAAAGTACATTTGTTTGAGCTGATGAAGTCTACTTGGAAAACACCAAGCACATTAACAAAGCATCCGCGAATGCACAAAGATACGTTCCAGCATTACTTTATTAATTGTGCTCGAGCCGACAATACACTGGGTGCGATTGTTCGACTACAGCTTATTGAACCTGATAAAGCACATCATACTAGCGCGATGTATTACCAGCAGCTCAATAGTGATCGTATCCGCTATAAGTTATTTGATGCGCATAACCGCTACTTATCACGACTCATAGACGAAGCAAGGAACGCTCAACTTTTCGCGTATTTTGAACTTTTTCTAAAAGGGGTTTCTATAAACCTTATTAAAGCGTCAATAAAAAAGGCTGGCTATTTATCGCAACCGGGGGAGATAAGTCAGTTTGAACTTGATACCGCACAAAATGGCATTAATAAAAAACGTATTCCAGCAACTTTAATAGGTAGCCTTCGCTCACTTGAAGATAACCACGTCAGTCAGTTTTTCCACGAACTACATACATTAGTCGAAAGCGCTCACCAAAGTACGTTTGTAAAAGCCGGCAGTAAAAATACTCAAAACGTAAATAAATCAGCGTTACGTGATTACTACAATTATGCGACCTATCGCATTGCACTGCTATTTATTGCTCTTACAGGCGCAAGGCCTACCCATAGCATCAGTATTTTATCTGTCTACTATTCAGATTCTGATATTACCTTTATTAAAGATAAAGGACGCCTTAGACAACTCTTACTCTGTGATTACTTGCAGCAAGAAATTAACCAGTACTTATTATTACAATCAGTTGTTCGTTCGCAACTTAATATACATAAAGAGTTAGATGAGCTTTGGTATAAGTGTGATGAACAAAACACACCAACACCACTGACTAGTCGCGAATTACGCTTATTCATGGCAAAGGTTTGGCCTGGTATTGTGCCTTACCAACTACGTCATTTCTTTTGTCATTGCGCTAATAGCCATACATTTTCAGAAAAGCTATTCGATCAGGATATTGACCGTCTCATGGGGCATGAAAACCTGGGAGAGCGACTCGGAAGCGATATGTTGTTTCCAGCTCGATTCGATGCAATGAAAAGCTATCTAAATTCTCTACCAGAGCGTCTAGGACTAAAGGCTTTAACATATGTCTGAAAGATTAATAAATCTGCACACTAAACAAATCTCTGATTATTTGATTCACTTTTGGCCACTAAAGGTCACTGAAGACGCAATCTTTTGGGTATTAGATCGTTGGCAACTAGCAGAAAAGAAAACGCGTATTATCGATAATAGCGATCTTAGGTGTATCAATCGGCAGATCAATACTATTCCAACAGGAAAACAACGAATATATCGGCAAGCGCTTGAAGGGATTCTTTTTTATTTAGCTGACATCGCTCATTGGCAAGTCCCTGAGTTTGTTAAACACACAATAAGCGATACTAATCTTAAATACTTTGAGGAACTTGCAAAAGGTACTGCGCATGCACAGCTAATTTTTTCTCGCTACCAGCAACAAAAAACTTATTTTTTTGATACAAGAGGGACATTAACACCTAGCTTTATGGCATTAATGATAGGGTTTGAAGTGGCTCCCTTATCACTTGCGCATATCAGCGCTATTTTAAATAATCCAAATTCGATTATAGATAAAGAAGATAATCCACGCCTTGCTATTACTCACATGGGGTATGGAGCAGATGAATTAAGAGCAACTCATTATTATTTATCGATCGAAAGCTATCGTTTCTTAGAGAATTATTATGCGCAATCACCTCCAAGAATAAGCTCAAAATGTTTGTATGCAGACTTATCAAGTTGGTTGGAAGAAAATGGGTTACCGGCCTGTATTAGAAAGCAAATATGGCCGAAACGATTTCAAATCCATTGGTATCTTCGTTTTCAGCTACCGCCTGTTTTCATTAAGGATTTGGCTAACCCTGAGCGACATGTAGGCCTGTCAAACACCATTACGGCATCCAAAATAAAAGAGGCTGATATTTATGCCATTGACTGGGATACGAAGTGGTTTGATTCATTAGCTAAATCACAAAAAAAAATACGCTGGCCACACGAAATACTACTTAAACATTCAGAAAGCTTGGAAACTATCGAAACACCTCCTTGGGATGCCAATAATATTCTACCGCGCTTGTTGTTCGATTATACGAAACAGCTACTCGTGTATGGAGGAGTTAAGAAAGCGATCCTTGCACTCGGGTCTATTAAAAGTTATACCTCGCTTAAAAGTAAACTTGAGCCCTACCCGCTATGCTACGCCGATGCTATTAGTGAAGAGGTTATTAATGCATGGGCCAAAACTGTCTATGACTCGATAGACTCCGACAATGTAAAAGTAACCTTCTATAACTTTTTACGCTTTTTAAGCTACCAGGAACAAACGGATACGCTTGATTTATCCAACTTTAGTTCGCCTCTAGTACCGCCTTCGGTGAGTCCTGCTCGATTAAACATAGACGAACTTGATCACCTAATTAAAACGCTTATAGATAATAAATCTAAATACCCTTTTCGTAGTCTGTTTTGTACGATCGCTGCGCTATTGGGATTTTACGCTATGCTTCGCCGCGGTGAAGTTCTGAGATTACGCCGTAAAGATATTCGATTTAAACCACGTACTGGGCTTTTAACCGTTACCGTTGCTAATACCCCTGAAGGCAAAACAAAAGGTAATACTTCACGAGAGATATACACCACAATCCCTAAACAGTATCGTCAATTGCTTATTTATCTATTTGAAATTAAGAAACACTCTGATCGCGATCAACCTTTGCTTGGATTTGAAGGTGAAAAATATCATTCGCGGCAGCTTTATTACTTATTACCCGTGTCACGAGCATTGCGCTGTTTGTTTGGTTCGCACTTTAACTTTCATCATTTAAGACACAGTGGGGTACATATTTTTATGCTGCAAACACTTCATTGCGTAAGTAATACACCTGATGAGCTACGAGGGGAAACAATACTTGAGTGTGAATTCCTATCTAGTAAGGCAGTGAGTATACGCTTTGATTATTGGTTTGAAGGCAGATCCGTGTGTGAGATTAATGATGCCGCACTTTTAGATGAAATGGGTCTGCAAATTGGCCATATTCACTACAGCACGACACGTTGGTCATACTTACACGATATTGAATGGTTGCTACCTATCGTTAGCCGTACTCATTCACCGTATATATCTCGTGAATATACTCACAGTGAACTGCGCTATTTATTTGGGCTAAAGCCTAATTCTAACGACCTATCCCGTATATTACTTAAGCTGAGCCCTGATTATGCCAATAAAGCACTGGGACAAAAACGTAGTCAACCTGTAAGACTGTGCGATAACAAGCTCAGAGAGGTCATATTTGGCCAAGGGGTCCAAACAAAAAAAACGCTATCAACTGTTGATTATGCTTTAGCTTGGCAAAAATCAATTAATAACAGTAAACGCACGTTACTCGGCTTCATATTTAAAGCCATGCTAAAAAATAAAGCCCTCGACTTATATTCACTGAGCTTTATATGGGGTAATGGCAGTAAGCATCATATTCAACCGGTTTCTAAAAAGCAGCATACAGCTCTAAGCAATCTACCTCCCGTTGCACTTTCTGATGATGGCCAATCATTACAAATCACGCTGGCCTGCAATAGCAAAAACGCTCGTGCATTTACCACCGCTTTTAGACATAGCGATTGGGGTTGGTTAACGAGTAAATTTGTATTATCAGTCAATCGAAAAATCAACAGCGACCGACAACTACAGTTACTAAAGAAACTGTTTATTCAGAAAAACGAAGTTGTTCAAATCTATAAACAATCAGCAGGAAAAACTCAGCTGACTATTTATTTAAGTCCCAAAACATCACTTCCCCCCAATGTGCTCAAATTTGCACAAAATTTTATTCAGTCTTTCCAACCTCATGAGGTTCAACAATGAAAATGATTATTCCCCGTAATAAAAAAGAGCTACTTAAAAACATAACTGAAAATATTGATACTCGTTATGCTGATAGCTCAGCAACAGTATTAATAAACAAGAAAGAACGTTCTTTAACGTTAGTCACCGGTCAAAAACCGCTGTTTGCGCATTGTGTTTTTATACTTGATAAACGATCGACTAACTTAAAAGACTCGACGTTTTCTATTGATGGTAGCTACGCAAAACAGCTACCTTACTACTTTGCATCAAACCAAGATATTGAATTAGGCTTTCAAAATTCATCAGCTAACTCCTCTTTCATAGAGTTGTTTCAAATTGGCCTCAAAGACAATCAAGCAACATTACGTCGATGTGAATGCAGTGATACTTTTAAAGAACATTTAACTTACCTTGAAGATAATAAGAAGCTCCCAACCACGATCGTCTCCAAATCAGTTATTGAACGTATAGTTTTTGAATCTACAGAGCATATGCCTTTTGAACTTTGTGAACTCGATAAGAAACACCAGCGTATTCGAGTACAACGCGATGGAAAAGTTGAAGACAAGCATTTACCCAACGACATAGAACTGCCTATCTCTATGGTTATGACGCCTGAAATTACTAAACAATTAACTGACTTGTGTTACAGCACAAATAGTAATGAGATTGAAATAGCCCAACAAGGGGAATTACTCATATTTAAAGTAGATGAAGGTTCAGTAACCAGCTCTGTAGCTGGGCTCAACGAGTTTCATACAAAAACGCCAGAAAAAACACAGACTCTACAGTACGCTGAGTTAGACTTTCATGCATTTAAAAAAGAACTTAGACACTGTTTTATATCGTATGGAGTCATCAAAAAAGCAAATGACGCATTGTTGTATTTGAGCAATGAAGAAGCTGCAATTGCTGTATTTACAGGCCCATATAAATTTGTTTACCGTGTAACGGTATCAAAAGTAAGTGGTAAAAAGAGTAATAATGGTTCTCTGTATCGCTTTTCACCCAGAGACTTACTAAGTATAAAAATCAAAGATTTAATTGGTGCTACAAGTACGCGGCTAGAAATTATTAAATATCAAAATGGTGAACTGAAGCTAGGGGTGTATTACTCACTAGAAGATAAACTACCTTATCGTAGCATTGCGATAGAAAAAAACGAAAGCGAGCTACCGAGGGTGCTAGCAATGCTTGAAAGTTTTAATAAAAACCAAGGTAATACGCAGCATGAGAAACAAGAAGTACAAGAGGATTTATTTGCTTTCTATGCTGATGAAGGGGAAGAGTATTAACACAAAAACACTGGACAAATAAACAGTTACTGTTATATTTATTAGTGTATTTTTAATCAGTTGTGCGATTTCGTACCTAGTGTATGGTATTAGCATGATTGGGGAAAATACCAATTCGCTTAATTTAGTAAGCTATTGTGAAGCAAGAAAACCGTGTCGAAAACAAGGCAAAAATTTTGTTATTTAGTGGTTCTAAATCAGAAATTTTTAACGCTGTTAGCGTCAGGTCTAATACTTCAGATTGATTACGTATTATTGCGAGTTGGTATCTTATAAGCAGTTGGGGTAAAGAGGCGGCAACCTCCCTACCCCGTATCGGCTGCTCGACATTTAAACCTACCCAGCCGATGGCTTAATTCTAACGAATTCCATTGGTGAGGGATAGATCTATTTATAGATCGACTAACTAATGGAGGCCATTATGGCTCACATTCGTATTCGCCCGAATGGGCGTATTCAATTTGATTTACACCTGTATGGGCAACGCTTTCGTGAAGGCACTAAGCTCATGGCAACGCCGGCTAATTTAAAAAAAGCCAATGCTACCCTCAAAAAAATGAACGCGGAAATTGACTTAGAAACGTTTCAATACCGTGATTATTTTCCTGATAGCAAAAAAGTCGCGAAGTTTGAAACACTGCAACGCACTAAAGACCCCGATCGCCTGTATCCATTTTTTAACGATTACGCCAATGAATGGTTTGACCGCCAAAAAGCGAAATGGAAGAAAAGCTATCAAAGCGTTATGCGCAATACACTCGATACGTATTTAATCGCTGAGTTTGGGAATATTCTCGTGAGTGAAATTACACTCGCCAATGTGGATTATTTTCGTGAAAGTCTAACGATGATAAAAAAGAATGGTCGACGAAAGCTCACCAATAAACGCATTAATGGCATCCTGTGGCCACTTATTGCGATTTTAAGTTTAGCGGCTGAAGAGCATGACTTTGCTTACCCTATGCGTCGATACAAAACGCTTAAAGAAGAGCGTGCTGATTCTAACCCGCTAACGGCAGATGAAGTGCAATGCTTTTTAGAGGCGGCACCTATTGAGTGGAAAGATTACTTTAAAGTACGTTTTTGGACAGGGATGCGTAGCTGTGAGGTTCACGGTTTACGTTGGGGAGATATAGATTTCAACCATAGGTTGATTCGAATTCGCCATAACTGGGTCAATGGTGAGTTGTGTGATGTAAAAACACCTAAGTCACGCCGTGAATTAAAAATGTGCGATACACTCTATGCATTGTTCAACCGCTTAAAAAGCCAAGCGAGTAATGAGTTTGTATTTACTCATAAGTCCAATCCACTTGATAATCACTTTGTGAGTAAGCAGCTTTGGTTTCCCACTCTAAAAAAAGCGGGTCTGGCACGCAGACGTCCTTACGAAACACGCCACACTGCGGCTGTGCTGCATATTGCTGCGCACGAAAACCCGCTTTATATTTCACATATGTTAGGGCATAGCGATACACGTTTACTGTTTGAAGTATATGCGCCTTATGTTGCTAATGCGTCAAGGCAGGATGGATTTGCGTTTAATGAGATGATGGTTGAGCGTGGGATTGCATGAAGCGTTTGATTAAAATGCTAAATAAAATTAGCCACGTTTTAGCTTGCAAACTCGGGAAATAATAGTGCCATATAGCCAGTAATTTCAACCCCAATTATATACGTAGCCCATAGATATATTTGAAGGTGAGATTGAAGCCTCACCTTCTATAACCTATATATTTCTACAATAACGCTTTTATTGCCGTAGCAATATGCTCAGCTTGCGCTTGAGATGCGACAGAATCAGTTGACTCGACCATAACACGGATGAGTGGTTCAGTGCCTGATTTTCGTAGTAAAACACGGCCTGTATCTGCCAATAGTGTTTCAGCTTCTACTACTGCTTGCTTCACTGAATCAGTATTTAAGATTTCATTCGCATTATTTTGTGATAAACGCACATTTAAGAGTACTTGCGGTAATTTTTGCATACCTGCTACGTAATCTTTTAATGATTGCTTTTGCTGAATAAGCGCTGTTAATACCAATAAAGAAGCGACAATACCATCACCTGTGGTTGCATAATCTAAGTGTAGAATATGGCCTGAACCTTCACCACCAAGTTTCCACCCCGTATTTTTAAGCTGCTCAACAACATAGCGGTCACCTACTTTAGCGCGCTTGAACGGTATATCCATTTCCTTAAGCGCTAGTTCCAACCCCAGGTTAGACATCAGTGTACCAACAACACCACCTTGCATTTTGCCTTGCAGCTTTGCTGCTTTAGCTAAAATATAAAGGATTTGGTCACCGTCAATCACAGCGCCACTGTCATCAACAAGCATTAATCTGTCGGCATCACCATCAAGCGCAATACCTAAGTCTGCTTTATGTTCAAGTACAGCTGCTTGAAGGCTATCTAGATGCGTGGCACCGCATTGCTCATTTATATTTAAACCGTTTGGTTTATCGTTAATGCTAATAACGTCAGCACCCAGCTCTGCATAAACATTAGGCGCAATGTGATACGCAGCCCCATTTGCACTATCGACAACAATTTTTAACCCTTCAAGTGTTAAATCTTTAGCAAATATGCCTTTGCAAAACTCAATGTATCGACCTGCGGCATCGTTAATGCGTCTTGCTTTACCCAAGCGTTCTGAGCTTACACACTGCATAGCGTTATTATTTAATGCTTGCTCAAGTAAGGCTTCAATTTCAAGCTCTTGCTCGTCGTTTAACTTCGTACCAGAATTATTGAAAAATTTTATACCATTATCGTAATATGGATTATGTGATGCGCTAATTACAACGACTGCATCGGCTCTAAAAGTGGATGCTAAATAAGCAACCGCAGGTGTAGGCATTGGCCCAACAAATGCCACATTAACACCCGCAGCAGAAAGGCCGGCTTCTATGGCTGACTCAAACATATAACCGCTATTACGTGTATCTTTACCTATTAAAATCTCTTTCGTACCACTTGATGCTAAAACAGTACCCGCGGCCCAGCCTAATTTCATTGCAAAATCAGGCGTAATTGGAAAAGTCCCTACCTTACCTCTTACTCCGTCGGTACCAAAATATTTACGTGGCATAATTATTCCTTTATAAATGTTACAAATACGCTATACGCGTCATTAATCTTAGTTAACTCTATTATTCTAAAAATAAAGCTTTACTACAAAGCACAAAAAGCGCGAGTTAAACTCACGCTTTAAATTTAATTTAATATATAAGGCTAAATACATACCCTTACATCAACAAAGTGCGAAAAAATTTCTTAATTTATATTCACAACCTTTTGTTTATCCGCGCTTGACTGTCCTATTTTTGCATTCCAAACCAAATCGCATATGCCATCGGTTGGATTAAAGCCTGTGGGTGCATCTAACAACAATTGGCGAATTGTTTCATGATCAAAGTTATGACATGCAATATCTAACGCTTCTATAAACACGTTAAGCTCAGCTAAAGGTAGCATAACTTCACTGGCTGTCATTATACGTTCGTGTGATGTTTCACCCACGTTATCGCCTATTAATAACTCTTCGTAGAGCTTTTCACCAGGGCGTAAACCCGTACACAGTATTTCAATATCGCCATGTGGATTAGTATCGCTTTTAACTTCAAAACCTGAAAGACGAACCATTTTAGTTGCAAGATCTTTAATTTTAACTGGATCGCCCATATCGAGTACAAATACGTCGCCACCTTTGCCCATCGCCCCTGCTTGTATTACTAATTGCGCAGCTTCAGGAATCGTCATAAAAAAGCGTGTTATATCAGGATGTGTTAGCGTTATAGGGCCACCTTCTTTTATTTGCCTGCGAAATAGCGGCACTACAGAGCCACTCGACCCCAATACATTACCAAAGCGCACCATACAGAAACGTGTTTTATGTTTTACACCTTGCTCTTGCGCTAACCCTTGTAAAGAGAGTTCTGCCATACGCTTAGTCGCGCCCATTACATTTGTTGGACGTACCGCTTTATCTGTTGATATAAGCACAAAAGTTTCTACTTTTGCATTAACCGCGGCTTTTGCTGCGTAATAAGTACCAAATACATTATTGCGCACACCTTCAACAACGTTATGCTCAACTAAAGGAACATGTTTATAAGCAGCTGCGTGATAAACAGTTTGCACACCAAATGCTGTCATTACAGTTTCAATTCGGTTAATACGTTGCACCGAGCCCATTATAGGTATTAACTCAATATCAAGGTTATTATTAGTAATGTACTCACTAAGCTCCTTTTCTATTGAATATAAACCAAACTCACTAAGCTCAAATAAAACAAGCTTTGTAGGTTTTTGTTTAACTATTTGTCTACACAGTTCTGAGCCGATAGAACCACCGGCTCCTGTAACCATAACCACTTTATTCTCAATGTTAGCGGTCATTAAATCAGTATTTGGTTCTACAGGGTCACGACCAAGTAAGTCTTCAACACCAACCTCTGCTATTTCAGCAAGCTTTGCTTTGCCCTCGACTACATCAGCCATACCCGGTATTGAGAGTACGTTAATTGTTAAAGGTTCTAACTGAGCGAGTATTTCTTTACGGCGTACGCGAGTTGCGCTTGGGAGTGCTAATAAAACTTTGCTTACCTTGCGTTTATTTATGAGCTCGTAAATACCTTTAAAGCATAAAACGGGTATACCTTGAATGATTGAACCATGTTTAGTTGCATCATCATCAATAAACGCTCTAACAAAATATTCTGGACCAGCACCTAATGCCGTCGCTAATTGTCGTCCGGCAGAACCCGCCCCATAAATAATGACAGGTTCTTTTTTACTTGTCGTCATTCTGCCAATCATCGCGCGTACCAATACGCGAGACCCACCGACAGTTAATAAGCACAACCACGCAAATATAAATGGCATCGTGCGCGGTATATCTATACCTATAAAAAAGGCGATTAAAACCAAACTGACCGTTGTTATTACAGTGCCTAGTACAATTGCCCAAATAGCTTGTGAGTTCATGTATCTAAGTACAGCACGATACAAGCCTAAACTTATAAATGTATATAAGCTAACCGGAATTAACACTGCCAATAAAAGCCAATTATCTAAACGCTGCAGCGACTCAAAGCTATCAAGCCTTACAATAAGCGCTAGCCAAAACGCCAATACAATAAATAACGAATCAATACACAGTGTAATTATACGTTTTTTAGCACGCGATGCGTTTAAAATAGAGCGAATGAAACTATCCATGGCACGTTCCTTTGTGGTGTAAATACGAGGTCAACCCAGTATCGTGTGTGAAATTAACAATTTGGTAACTATAACAAATAATAGACTAGGGTAATTAGCTTTAATGAAGTCAATCGTTGAGTAAATAGTAATGAATTACAATATTACAGCCCGATAGAGGGAAGTTGATAATTTCAGATATCTCACTATTGGTGTAATAAATGATGGTTAAATGTGTCTCAGAAATGTCTCAGCCTGAGACGCATTTTAAAATAAATACTTTAGAATTAACTAGTTAAAAAAATCAAAAAAGTACTCCCGATATAATATACGATTGGGATTGCGCTTAAGAACTATAAAACCTAACCAAGTAATGAAGTCAGCATCCCGCTTTACTCAAAACTGCATCTCATAAGCAAATTTTCTATATTAACCCTAAACACCGAGTACAGCTTTTAATCGCCATTATTTACTGACAATTAGAAATTGAGTGTTAATCGCACCTTTAAGATTTAGACGCCAACGCGAATACTTCTTTCATCACTTGGGTTGTTTTAGCTATTTCTGCTTCAGTCAATGTAGGGTGTACTAAAAACATCAATGACGTTTCGCCAAGCTCAACTGCATTAGGTAAACGTTTTTCTGGGCGCCATGGGGTATTATCAAACGCTTTTTCAAGGTAAACCTCTGAGCAGCTCCCCTGAAAACACGGTACACCACGTTCAACTATTTCGTTAACAATACGGTCGCGATCCCAACCATCAGCTAGTTCCTCAGGTTTAACAAACATATAGTGTTTATACTCAGCGTGCTCAATGTAGCTTGGCACTGATACTAAACGAATACAGTCAAATTCACTGGCAGCTTTATCTAGCTCAGCTCCATATGCTTGACGTTTAGCAGTCCAATCAACCATACGGGTTAGTTGAATACGGCCTAGTACTGCTTGCATTTCAGTCATACGCCAGTTGGTACCAAAGCTTTCGTGTAACCATCTAAATCCTGGTGGGTGTTCACGATTATATATCGCATCAAAGCTTTTACCATGGTCTTTATAACTCCACATAGCAGACCATAACTCTTTTGAGTTAGTGGTTACCATGCCGCCTTCGCCACCAGTCGTCATGATTTTATCTTGGCAGAAACTCCATGCGCCAACATGACCAATGCTGCCAACAGACTTACCTTTATATTTAGCACCATGAGCTTGGGCACAGTCTTCAATTATATAAAAGCCATGTTCTTTACTTAGCGCCATTATGTCATCCATTTCCGCAGGCATACCCGCTAAATGCACCACAATCACTGCTTTAGTTTTAGGTGTAAGTACTGCTTTAATACTATCAGCTGTAATTGCTTGGCTATTTAAATCAACATCAGCAAACACAGGAGCAGCACCAGCAGTAACAATACTTGAGGCAGATGCTAAAAATGTACGAGACGTAGTTATTACTTCATCGTCAGCGCCTACATCTAAGGCTTTAAGTGCTAAATCAAGTGCTAAAGTGCCATTACCAAGCGCTATGGCATATTCACTATCAGCCCAAGTAGCAAACTCTTTTTCAAACTCACGGCCTTCTGTGCCAGTCCAATAATTAACTTTATTCGATAAAATTACACGACTAACGGCATCGGCCTCTTGCTGAGTAAAGCTAGGCCAAGGAGAAAATGGGGTATTTAACATGATGTTCCTATTAATTTATATAGAAATGAGGTCTTATTTGTTCGGTACTGCAGGAGAGCCAAATGCAGTAACGTTATCCGGTATATTTTTTATAACGGTACTACCCGCACCAATCATACAATTGTCACCGATTACTATTAATTGTTTAATTTGGCTACCAATACCAACCCAACTTTTACTACCAATAATAACCCCGCCCGCCAAAGCAGTATTAGGGCAAATATGAGTAAAGTCACCAATAGCACAGTCGTGCTCAATAATAGCTGAGGTGTTAACTATGCAGCCAACGCCTATATTGGCAAACGCATTAATAATAGCACCAGCAAAAACGACACTTCCCTGCGCTATTGTAGCGTATTGGCTTATAACAGCTGTGGGGTGAATTAATGTTATTAAATTAAACTTATTTTGTTGTAACAACTGTATTTTTTGCTGGCGAATATCGTTATTACCGATAGCAACAACAACGTCATTAGGGGTTGTACTTGTATTTTTTAATGCTATTAAGTCGGCACAAGTACCATGTATAGGCCAATGTTCAATGTAGGTTTTACTTGGGTAGGCATCATCATAAAAGTTAACAATAAAACCAAGCTGTTCGGCAATATCGGCAATTACTTTACCATGGCCACTGGCGCCAACTACAACCAGCTTATTAGTCATTATTAGAACCTTTAAATGGCTCAATAGTTACGTGCCCGTCAGCGCTTATACCTTCGCGTACAAATACTTTTTTTACGGTAAGTAATAAAATTTTAATATCGAGTAAAAAACTTTGGTTATCAACATACCAAACATCAAGTTTAAATTTTTGCCCCCAACTAATAGCGTTGCGCCCATTTACTTGAGCCCAGCCAGTTATACCTGGGCGCACATTATGTCGGCGTGCTTGCTCGCTACTATATAACGGTAAATACTGCACTAATAAAGGCCTTGGCCCTACTAAGCTCATATCACCTTTTAATACATTAAATAAACCTGGGAGTTCATCCAAACTAGTCGAGCGTAAAAAGGTACCAAATTTTGTCATACGCTCATCATCAGGCAGCAAGTTGCCATGCTTATCTTTACCATCAAGCATGCTTCTAAACTTCATCATTTTAAATACTTTACCATTCAAACCAGGGCGATTTTGAGTAAACAAAATAGGTGAGCCCAATTTAAAACGAATGAGTATTGCGACAACAATTATTATTGGGAATAAAATAAGTAATACGCAAAGAGCAACTAAAAAATCAAAGAGGCGTTTCATTTATTAAACTCCTTTTCATAAGCATCCCAAACAACTATTGAGCTGAAATTTTCTGCGGCCCAATCCGCGCTTCCCGAAAAGTTATTCTCCAGCTTGTTTCTTGAGTGAATATAATTCTTAATTTCTTTTATGATTAGTTCCACACCTCTAAAGGGAAACAATTTACCACTAATACCATCACATACACTATCTCTAACCCCAACTACATCGTACGCAAAAGTAGGAACACCAAATCCTGCGGCCTCCAGAGCAACGTTACCAAACCCTTCTCTATGAGACAAAAATAAATGTAAATTAGCTAATTTGAAAAAACATCTAACGTCAGAAACTTGATCAAAATAGAAAAAGTTATCAAACTCCGAGAGTTTTTTTACAATGCTTGTTGCTTCTTCATCTTCTAACCGCCCAACCAGAACTAATTTGAAATCAGGAAAGCCTTTAAAACTACTAAAAATTTCCTCAAGCTCAATTACACCTTTGTCTATACAAACTCGACCAATACAAACCGCAACGAAGTCAGACTCTTTGTAGCCAATTTTACTTTTAAGTTTCAGTGTTTCACTTTGATCTAAACTGGCGCTAACCCAACTAAGATCTAATCCATTTGACGAACCTTGAAGCAGTACTCTTGATTTTTTGTAATTTACAATTTTTTCTTCAATAAATTTCTGTTGGAGAGACTTAGATATGAAAATACATTTACTGCTAATCATTAAAGATAATTTGTCTAAAACCTCAAAAAACTTACGTTTTTTACCTGAGTAATTCTCATACACTCGACCCCTAACAATCGCAATTCGCTTCTTTTGTAGTGTCATAAATGAGCTTATAGAGCCTAACAAAAGAGCCTTTGGCGTTGAGTAAACTACAATATCAAACCTATTAAAAATAAAGAAAATAAATAACCTGCATACGCAATAAATATCTTTTTTAATATCAATTTCACGACTGAACGGAAAGTAAATATACTTTCCTACATTTCTACTTTCTAAATCAGCTATTTGCTTTTCATCCCCGCCTGAAATTAATGTTATTTCATATTTATCTAAATTAGAGAGGTATTCCAGCTGTCCTTTCATTAAGAAATTGAATGAAACTGCGTCAGTAACAATAATGCATAATTTCTTTTTCATAGCTTAATGTCGTGTTTACTATTAATTGTTGATGGGTTGTCTAAACGTGTTTTTATATGTTTTGCGGGTACTCCCGCTTGAACACTATTATCTGGTGTTGATTTAGTCACTACACTGTTAGCAGCCACCAAGTTCCCCTTCCCCACAGCTACATTTGCAGCGACTACAGAATGTGAAGCAATCCAAGTGCCAAAGCCAATTGTTATGGGTCCTGGGTGTGCCCCACCTCTTTTTACAGAGCCATCTTTAAAGCCATGATTATTAGATGACATCACCACATACGGTGCAAGTACAACCTCATTTTCAAAAGTTATACCTCCAATAGCATTAATCCAGCTGCCTTTAGCAATATAAACACCATCCCCTAGCTTTAGTCTATTAATAGCAAGAAGAGTTACATCTCTTCCAAGAGTCAAGTTTTTAGGGCGTCCTGGTAAAAATAAAGAAACTAAAGCCCCTCTTACACGAATGAAAATAGATATATCGGGTAACCAAGCTGTTAGAAGTTGGATGAGCCAAATAGGAAGCGCATATCTTAATTGGTAATGTATTTCTTTCAATATATTCATTTATATAACTCACCCCAAAATAATGACTTTTGTTTATCCATACTTTCTTTAGAGTATCTTTTTTTGATAATTTGCAAATTCTCAGTACCCATTCTTTTTCTAAGTTGGGTATCTAAGGAAACGCATTTAATTAATTCCGCTAGGGCTTGCGGGTCTTTTGGGGGGGCTAAATAGTCTGCATTGAGTACCTCAGGAATCCCACCAACATTAGTGCCAATACATGGTATACCGATAGCCATAGATTCAAGAAGCGAT
Organism: Pseudoalteromonas sp. 5Ae-yellow; assembly: GCF_014077565.1. Lineage (NCBI taxonomy): Bacteria > Pseudomonadati > Pseudomonadota > Gammaproteobacteria > Alteromonadales > Pseudoalteromonadaceae > Pseudoalteromonas > Pseudoalteromonas sp. 5Ae-yellow. The sequence continues at coordinate 41,042 of NZ_JACGWD010000018.1, read as the reverse complement.
CTGGGCATCCCCTCTGTGTGCGAAGGTATTACAAATAAATCAGCATTAGCTATAGTATTAAATAATTTATCTCTGTCGGTTATTGCGCCTAAGAAGTTAACTTTAGATTTTATTTTTTGCGCTTGTTCTTTAAGAGCCTTAAATTGGCTACCATCTCCTATAACAGTTAACTCCACATTTACATCTGTTTTTTCCAAAGCATTAAGTAAATCTTTATGGCCTTTTTCTCCTTCTAAACGGCCAACGGTAACAAGCTTAAAATCACCTTCCACTTCATAACTATTTTTCTTAGTAACAATTTCATCAACATTGAAACTTGAAAATACATAACTGGGTTTCTTAGTGGCGTAAGTAGCCTTACAGTCTTGACTTACAAAGCTGTTAGCTTTTGACATTTGTGCCTGCTTTTTAGCTAAAAAATTTAGAAACTGGGCTAGTATTTTGATATGAATACTTTTACCAGCAAACCCAGTGATCCCTTCATAAATATTACCGGGATACTCTCTTACGTAACCTTTCCTAAAAAGCATAACAAAAATCCACAGTACATTAGACACATTACCACTTCTTAGTATAAAAACATCTCCTCCTTTCACTAACCCAAAAGCTCTTTGCAAAAGCCTTGGGAGGTTAAGAATAAAGCTTTTCACACCTACGTAATATGGCATTGCTAGTACGCTTACATTTTTACCATCAACTCTTTTAAAGCTATCATCTATGAAATCAACTTTTTTTACTCTAGCGATAACTTCTATTTGATCAAAATACCTCAAATAATCTTTCCAATATAAATAAGGAAAAGCTAATTGGGTATAGTAACTACCTTCGTAAAAATAGAAACGATGCTCTAAACTTACTCGTACAACTTTAGCGTTCATATTTTAATACACCTAAAAACTTATATAGAAAAAATATAAAAGAAATAAAATACCCTAAACAAAAGCTAGCAACCGCACCGTATGCTCCATATGAATTTATTAAGTAGAAAGATAGTAGCAAACTTAAGCTTCCACTAAACATTGTAGTTATGCTAATAAATTTAGTTTCTCCTAAACGCATAAACACAGGTAGCATGACTTTACTTCCCAAAGAAAAAACACCAGCAAAAGACATACAAAACACATAAAAGTAGAGTTGCTTAAATTCAGCACCTATAATTTCATAATTAAAATAGAAAAAAGTTGAGACTAGTATAAGAAGAAAAAAGTAGCCAAACGAGAATTGAAAGAAGCGGACTACAACCAAATTCAAGCTACGCTTATCAATTTTATCTTTTATAATTCTACTAATGTATATTTGAAAAACAGAAACCACTATCAAACTAGAAATAACTATCTGTTGTGAAAGGTTATACATACCAAGGCTTTCCGTTGGCTGACTGTTAGCCTGAGATAAAACAAACGAAGATGAAAATATTATTAACTGGGAGAATATTGTATCTAAATGCATCCATTTAGATTTCTTAATTTTATCTGTTATGTAATGCATGTTGAGTTCAAATGACAAAAGGTATTTTTTATACACCAACAGAACTTCTAAAAACAATGGGACGACCAAGCAAATTGAAAAAATCAATAAATAGACGTAATAACTACTATAAAAAAATGAAAAAACATAGGCAGATAATAAACAAGATGCTCTACCAACAAAGAAAAAAAGCTGGTTTTTCTTTATCAGATAGTTTTCGTTAACAACTGCAAGTGAAGAACTAAATAATTGCCATTGTATACCAGCGACAGATATTGAAATTATTATTGCTAATAAAAAGTCAGTATAGAATAGTGAAATAATAAAAGATAATACTGCACTAACTATAGCTACTGTAAAATAGGCCGAAAACACATCTTGTACATTTTTTTCAACCTCATTAGAAATGAACATTAAAACTGTTCTTTGAACAGATAAGCTTAAAACTGAAGCTCCTGCAGTACAAATAAAAATTAAAAGAGAAAAGTTCCCAAAATCTTCTGCCCCAAGTTGTCTAGCAATATATAAGCTAGTTAGTAATGAAAAAAATGAGGAACCATATCTAATAAAAACTGCAAAAAATAAATCAGTCATTTCTAGCTAATTTAATTTTATATTTTAATTTGTAAGCAAAACTATAAAACTTTGAGAACATCTTAATGGCAATAGGGTAACTTATTAATAATGTGTAAAAATTAGGAAATGGGGTAGATAATTTTCTTTTCCAAATAACTTTAATACGTTGTAGCTCACTTAAGTCATCTGCCGCTAAAGATTTTTTTATAGCCCAATTTAGGAGACGCTTGTAGCCTTGAGACATAACTTCGCTGTTAACCTCTATATGCTTAGAAATCTTTTCCAGCGCATATAATTGGTCATTTAGCGCGAAGCAAATATTGCCTTTTTTCATATTATGCCTTGATAGCGAATCGACATGAACGCGATGCATACCATACACCTCAGTTAGATGTATTATATCCCCTGTCAAACAGTTTTGCATATGTAGTAGATAATCGGTACAGTTCTGTGTTGTCTTATCAACAATTTCTTGGGGTAAAGAGGCTTTTCTAAACATTTTAGAGCTGTGTGAGAAAGTAAAACCACTCTTTATTAAATCTTCTAAAGTAAACTTTTTAACATTTTCGAACTTATGAGGAGTGCTAAGTACTTTACCAGTTAATGTGTCAAAGTTAGACAAAGGATGACTACAGATATTGCAATCTTGATTTTTTTCGAGGGCTTCTACTTGAGCCTTTAACTTGCCTGGTAACATATAATCGTCACCATCTAGAAAACTAATTAATTCACCACTAGAGATTTTAAATACATCCTCATAGTTTTGCATAACACCTACATTTTCGAGCCTATCGATTAATTTGATCTTGTCATGATACTTTTTACGATACTTTCTAACTATATCTGCAGTACTATCTGTACTGCAGTCTTGTGCAACAACTATTTCGAATTCAAAGTCTACCTCTTGCCCCAATACACTATCTAAGCACTTGGCTATGTAATTTTCGTGATTATACGTTACGATGCAAACACTAACTTTCACTTCTTTTCTCCGAAACTAAATAACAGAATATAATAGGAACCGTTAAGTTTTTTATAATATAAAATATAAGATTTTGCATATCACCAGTAAAAGCATTAGTAAGAATTATTGGGAAAAAGAAAACTAATATGTACCGAGGGTCCAGTGGCGAAACAGAGCTTTTTATTATTATTAAAGCTAAGTATACAGCTATTAAATATATTATTGAGAATATAACTCCAACGTAATGGAAGTTTGCAATCGACTCCCCAACCAACCCCAGTATCAATGTTGATTTTGCATTATTAGTATCTAGATTACTTCGACCGAAAAATAACACAGTCGATAAATCGGTTTTATTATCAACTCCCAAATCTTTTTGAAAACTCTTAGGTGTAGGTGTTAATATTGCACTAAGATAACTCTCACCAAGCCAAGTGTTCTCATTTTTAAAAATGACTTTATTGATAACCTCTGTTTGTACTTCATATCTAGATAAGTCACCACTCAGGACACCTGTTAATGCATTCCCTCTATATTTAGAATTTTCTTGTATATTAGTATAACTAACTTCATTAAAAAATTGTTCACCTGCACTCTTATAGACTCCATAGATCATCATATATATAATAAACAACCCTCCAACTAAACCTAAAGTTTTTAATGTAATTGTTTTATAATAAAAGTTAATTACACTTAAAAGCCAGAAAAGTGCTAATAAAGTATTTGACCTGCTTCCTTTTAAACCACCAAAAATCAGCATTAAAAATAAAAAAGAAAGCAAAAACAATAATATATACGATTGCTTCCCATCTTTTCTATCTTCTTTTAGCATATAAAAAAAAGCAAAAGTCATTGCTAATAAGACTGGGAAAGCTTCTCCGATAATCATAAACTTTCCTAAGCCCGAAAATTCAGAATCTCCATCGCCTCTCAAGGTGTATGCACTTATATAACCAGCAACACCTCCAAACTTTGCATATATAAATATCTGTGAAAAAAAAGATATCAGCAAAAAAAACGAACTATAGAAAATTAATTTTTTCCTATTAATATCCCTTTGAATAAGGTTAAATTTAGTTTTCACCTTACTAACTAACAACCATTTAAAACCAAAAAAGCATAATATTATAATTGTTGAAAAGATAAACCAAGTTTCTGTTGCAGCAAGCCAGTTATATGACTCTCTACTGTCATAAAAATAAGGATACCAATAGGAATAGTAGAATTGTAAAGCTGGTGCAACCAAACAAAAATTAAATAATACAATGGCGAAAACACCATGTATTTTGGATATTTCACCACTATAAAAATAGTTTAATATAGAGTAACACAACACCAACGAAAGTATCGCTATAGAAATAAAAACTATGGGGTTAGTTAAAGGGGTATAGTTATAGTATATTAGTAACAAAATAGCTGTTACTAATATACTTATTAAAAATCTACTTATTGATAGCATATACTGAACAATACCAAGATGTTGTTTTTAAAATACCAATTTTAATAGCAACCTCTGGGATATACCCTAGTAAATGAGTGCTTTTATCAATATTAGCTTGTGAGTGACGAACATCCCCAATCCTGAAATCACGATATATTGGTTGTTTTGATGCCTCTATACCACACCCATTTAGAGCAGACTGTATAGCCCCATACAAATCGTTTAGCGTTGTTCTATCACCTACGGCAACATTGTAAACCTCGTTTTTAGCTTCATCTTCCGCTGTTGCTGCAAGAATATTCATTTGTACTGTATTTTCGATGAAGCAAAAATCACGACTTGTTTCACCATCGCCATTAATATAAACATCTTCACCTTGAATCATTGCCGCAGTCCACTTAGGGATTACTGCTGCATATGCCCCATTTGGATCTTGGCGCTGCCCAAAAACATTGAAGTAGCGTAAACCAATGGTTTTAAAGCCATATGTTTTAGCATACACGCCCGCGTACAGTTCATTTACGTATTTGGTTACAGCGTAAGGGGATAATGGATTACCGATGTTCTCTTCAACTTTCGGTAGTGCCGGGTGGTCGCCGTATGTAGAACTACTAGCTGCATAGGTAAAGCTTTTTACGTTGGCCTCTTTTGCGGCTTGTAACATATTTAAAAAACCGGTGATATTAGCCGCATTGGTTGTTAAAGGGTCGGCTATTGAGCGTGGTACCGAGCCTAGTGCTGCTTGGTGTAATACGTAATCAACGCCATTGCCATTATTAGCTATAGCCGCTTCGCAATCTTGATAATTACGAATGTCGCCTTTTATAAAGTTAAAGCCTTGCCACTGCTCTGCTGTTACTAATTCTTTTACTTCATCAAGATTGTGCTGATGGCCGGTCGCAAAGTTATCAAGCCCAACTACTTTTTGATTTAATTTTAATAAATGCTCTAAAAGGTTAGAGCCAATAAACCCTGCCACCCCTGTTACTAACCAGGTTTTAGGTGATGAAAGTAGTTCTGTTTTAATTTGTTCGTAGCGAGTCATGTATGCCTCTATAAAATCTCTGGATAATGAACTAACAGCGTTTAAGTTATTAATTGTGCTTGGCGTATGCAGTCTAATTTAAGAGCGCGGGATAAACCCACGCCTACAAAGCTATAAACGCATATCTACACTTTGTTTTGGTAGTACATATTTAAGATCGTAAAGTACGTGTTCTGCTTTACCTAGTGCACGAATTTGTTCTGCGCCCATTTCTTTAAATTCGTTATGGCCTACAGCAAGAATGATTGCGTCATAGTTATTTTGTTTATGCTCAGCAGTTAAGCTTAAACCGTATTCATTTTGCGCTTCATCGTTTGAGCACCATGGATCTACTATATCAACATTAATATTGTATTCTTTAAGTTCACTTACTATATCGACAACTTTTGTATTACGTAAATCTGGGCAGTTTTCTTTAAACGTTAAACCCATAATAAGTACATTGGCGCCATCTACATGGATACGCTTTTTAAGCATATTTTTAACCAGTTCTGATACTACATGTTTACCCATACCATCGTTTAAACGGCGACCGGCTAAAATCATTTCTGGGTGGTAACCTACACTTTGTGCTTTATGTGTTAAGTAGTACGGATCAACACCAATACAGTGTCCGCCAACTAATCCTGGACGAAATGGTAAAAAGTTCCATTTAGTGCCGGCCGCTTCTAATACTTCGAGCGTATCGATACCTAACTTATTAAAAATAATCGACAGCTCATTAATTAAAGCAATATTTACATCTCGCTGTGTGTTCTCAATTACTTTTGCAGCCTCAGCTACTCTAATAGAGCTTGCTTTATGTGTGCCGGCCGTAATTACTGACTTATAAAGTTGATCAACTTTTTCAGCTATTTCTGGAGTAGAACCTGACGTTACTTTTAATATGTTAGTTACACGGTGTTCTTTATCACCTGGGTTAATACGCTCTGGAGAATAACCGGCAAAAAAGTCTTTATTAAATACAAGCCCTGATACACGCTCTACTACTGGTAAACACGCTTCTTCTGTTGCACCTGGGTATACTGTTGACTCATAAATTATTATGTCGCCTTTTTTAACCACTTTGCCTAGCATTTCACTGGCTTTAATAAGTGGTGTTAAATCAGGCTGTTTATGTTCATCAATAGGAGTTGGTACGGTAACAATGTATACATTACAGCTTTCAAGATCTGACACTGTATAGGAGAAATTAAGCTGTGGAGACTCTTTAAGCTCTTCATCACTTACTTCAAGTGTAGAGTCGTGGCCGGCTTGTAATTGTGCAATTCGACCTTGATTAATATCAAAGCCTGTTGCTGGAAATTTCTTACCAAACTCAACTGCTAAAGGAAGGCCTACATAACCTAATCCTATAATGCCAATTTTTAGGTCCGTTAATGAATCGTGCATAGTTGTACTCTCTTTGTTTAGTTATAGAGCTTCGAGCTTTAGGCTTCGAGCTTCGTAAAAGTTAAATTTAAAATTGGTTTCATATTAAAACGTGCAATAAAAAATCGAGTATCAAGATGGATATTCTTGGATAAAAAACACGTTTTAATAATTTATTTCGAGTGGAATTTCATTCATTTTCGATGATGATAATTCTCTGAATTAACTAAATCAGTACACAATGGCTAGCCACTAAATTGCATTTTAGCAATTTTGTATCTCAGCTTTATTACAACCCACTGAGACACTTTTTTCTAAATTGAGACAGTCAATTTAGACTATCTACTTGTAATTGCTTGTTTTTGTAATTTTTATAAAAAGTGCCCAATAGGCCCCATATAAATTATTTATCACTTTTGTATTCGTAGTTGTAATATCCATAATACCCATACGCATTACTCGCTTTTTTAACTACACCGTTAAATACAACGCCTTTTACGTCTATGCCATTTTGCTCAAAACGATTTCGAGTTAGCTCTATTTCTCGTACATGATTTTGTCCAAAACGGGTTACTAGTAACGTAGTGCCTGTATGCGCACTTACAATTGCGGGGTCAGTTACTGCAAGTATTGGTGGTGTATCAATAATTATAATGTCGTAAGCGGCGCTTACTTCTTCAACTAACTTACTAAAGTTGCTATGCATTAATAGCTCTGAAGGGTTTGGCGGTATTTGTCCACGCGTAATAACACTTAAACCTTCAACTTTGGTTGGTTTAGTAACTTGCTCTAGGTTTAAACGGCCAGATAAGTAATCACTTAATCCATCGTCCCACTTTAACCCAAACTGCGTTTGTAAGTAGCCTTTACGCATATCGGCATCAATAATCAGTACTTTTTTACCGCTTTGCGCAAGCACACTTGCTAAGTTAACCGATATAAACGATTTACCCACACTTGGGCTTGGGCCCGATATAGCAATAATATTATTTTTAGCTTCCATCATCGCAAAGTGCAAACTTGTACGTAAGCTACGCAGTGCCTCTATTGCTAGGTCAGCTGGGTTATAAAGAGCTAATATGCTTCTAGGCTTATTTGTTTTGTTTTTACGGGCTCGTTCAGCAAAGCCACTTAGTTTATCTTGGTAATCTGAGTGCGGTACACTTGCGTATACAGGTAGGCCTAGCGCTTCAATTTCTGCAGGGTCTTCAACGCCTTTGTGCATTGCCTTTTGTATAAGCACTATAGCCACAGCTAACATACCGCCTAGCATAGTCGCCATTACGACTATTAATGCTTTTTTAGGTTTAACTGGCTTGCTGGTGTTTACCTCGGCGTAGTCAATTATACGTACGTTACCTACAGTGCCTGCGCGAACTATATCAAGCTCTTGCGTTTTACTAAGTAACAATGTGTAAATTTGGTTGCTTACCTCAACATCGCGTCTTAAGCGAAGTAGCTCTTGTTGAGTTTCTGGCAGATTACCTACCTCACCTACAAGCTCTTGCTTTTGGCTTTCAACCGCCTCTATTTGCTCCAGAATACCTTGGTATGTTGGGTGATCTTTTTTGAATTTACGGCCAAGCTCTAACCGTTTTAGGTTTAGCTCTTGTAACTTGGTTTCAAGCTTTACAACTTGTTCAAGCACACCTTGTGTTTCGAGTGTTATGTTTATTGATTGGCGTTTAATTTGGTAGTCGTTAAAGCGTTGCTCTGCGTATTCAAGCTGTTTTTTAATTTCAGGCAGTTGTACTTCTAAAAACTCAAGCGACTTTTGTGCCTCGGCACTATTGCGCTCAACATTGCGGCGTACATAAATAGCGGCCACTTTATCAAGTACTTTTTCAGCGTAGCTTGGTTTAGTGCTTTGTAAACTTAAGTTAATTATGCCTGAGTCTTTACCTTTTTCACTTGCACCAATTGCTGTTTGCAAATCTAAAATAGTATTAAGACGATCTTTACGGGTAATTGTAAACTCTGTACCAGGGCGCGCATTTAAAGTACGAATGGTTAAGTTAAACTTACCGTTTGTAAGCTCCTCGCCTACTTTACCCGATAATATTTTCTCGCCGTCACCATTTAAAAGTGCAAGGCTGTTGTTAGTTTGTGCGATCAAAGTAAATGCTTGATTTACAGCAGTACGTGGTACATCAAACCTAAATACATTTATGCTCTCACCACCCCATGCGTAGCTATTAGCACCAAAGCTTGGCTCTGCTAAGTCGCCATCTTCCATTGGAGTAAATTTACGATAAGCGCGACTACCAATAAACGGGAATAGTTTAGGCTCTGCTATAACATCAAGCTTTAAAGTATCTACAGCTTCACCTATTATACTACGCGACTTTAGTAGCTCTATTTCGGTTACTGCAGCCGATGTACTTTCGAACATGCCTGCCATATCGTCAAAACCAGGGACTGATGCGCTGCCGTCTTCAACTTGTATCATGGCTGTTGCTTGGTAAACAGGGGTACTTAATACTGCATAAATAACACCCACAAACATAAACAGTGCGGTTACAGCTACTATAAAATATTTGCGATCGAGCAATGCGCCTAGTAGCGCCATTAAATCAATTTCTTGCGTTGGTTGTGTATTATTAGTGCTTTTATTATTAGCGCTACTAGCGCTGTTATTCGGCTGTGTATTCATTAAATTAGCCATTCCTTATAAATACTTTTGCCAAGCGCTACACGCGCTGTCGATTAATGTGTAAACGTGTCCAAAAGCCTCTTGGCTTTGGCGATATGGGTCTGGTATTTCAGCGTTATTAATCCACTTACCCAATAAAAACGTTTTACCGCGCGCCTCTGGGTAGCGAGCATGTACGTCGTTTAAATGGCGTTCTTCCATTACAAGTATTACGCTGTTTTGCGCAACTAAGCTTGATGTAAGCTGCTGGCCTTGGTGGGCATCCATATTAACGCCATGTGCGAGTGCTATTTGTTTTGCTTTTGCATCTGCTGGTTTGCCTTCAAGTGCTGTTAACCCAGCAGACGATACTTTAATATTTTTGCCTTCAAGCTTTTGCTTTAAAACATACTCACCTGTTGGGCTGCGGCAAATATTACCTGCACACACCACTAAAACTGAATCAAACATTTTTAAAAACCCTTAGTTTGCAGTTATATCGTCAACACTATCTACAGTAGCAATAGACGGTAATAGTAAGCTAATTACACGGTTCCAACGGGCAAGTGGTGCCGATGTTACATATACAATATCGCGCGGTTGTAGTTCAAACTGCTCAGCTAACACCATTGCCGCTATATTTTTAGCATGTAATTGGTATACGTTTGCAATAATACCGGTTTGCTCTACGTCACTTTTTCGCAGTACAAATACACCGTTAGCGTCTGCTGTTGCCTCATTCAAGCCGCCCGAGTCGCTTAGCGCTTCGGCCAAGTTTAAACCATAACGGTTAAGCGTTACTGAACCTGCTTTTTTAACGTCACCTAATACAAATATTTTTTGTGCATCGTTACGGTTTACGTGCACTATGTCGCCATGCTGCAATAAGCGGTTTTGCGAAATATCACCATGGGCATAAAAGTCATCAAGTTTTATAACTTCTGTTTTGTTGCCACGGGTAAATGTAACTGTGCGCCAATCGGCTGCATCTGTTAAACCACCTGCTTGGTTTAGGGCATCTATTAATGTAAGTGGAATTTCGGTTACTGGGTATACACCAGGTTGCTTTACTTCGCCGGTAACGTAGGTTTTTTGGCTTCTAAAGCCCACTACTTTTACGTCTACTTGAGGGTCTTCTATTACTCGGCTTAGGCGTTTAACAAGCTCATTACGTACTTGGCTTATTGTTTTACCTGCTGCGGGTATATTTGGTGCGTAGGCGTAAGTAATGGTGCCGTCTCGTTGTACTCTAAAGCCGTCAAATTCTGCGGTACGTTGTACTGCTGCAGGTATTGTTAGCTCTGGGTGATCCCATACGCCTATTGTTAGTACGTCACCAACACCTAGTTTGTATTCGTAGTTACTTACGTTTAAACCAGCAGTGCTTGAAATTGGTTTAGCTGCTATACGCGCTTGATTTTGTTTATTTATTAGTAGCGAGTCGATTATTTGAATGTTTACTTTTTCGAGATCTTGTTCGAGGTTTTGTGTTTGCTCGCCTGAGTCTATACCTTCAAAGTGGCTGCCTGGTACTATTGTACAGCCGGTCATGCTTAGTATTGCGAGTATTGATGCGAGTGATTTACAGCTTAACGCCATTGTAGAATCCCAAAATTATTTTAATATTGCACTTACTCACCAACCTTGGTGAGCACTTGTATTTTAGCCGACTAATTAAAGCATGTGCACTATTGTGAATCAATAGCCTTTGCTTTGTAAAAGCTTTGTAACTAAGTTTTTAATTAGCACTGAAATTATATCAGTATTTTCATAAGGTCTTTATGAATAAATTTAATTGATAGCCGTTTTTAGTAAAACACCAGGCTCATTAATATCTAATTGCATTAAATAAAGTGAACTAAGGTAAATGATAGATCACTAAAATATAAAGATTACGAGCTTTGCTCGTCACGCCAGCAAGCTGCGCGTTTACAAGTGACTAACTACGGTGCCTAACTTTGCAAGTAGAGATACAAGGCGTAGAGCTTGCTCACGCGAAAAGCGTAGCTTTTAACCTCTTACTGAGTCAATGAGATGCCACTTAAATATAAAGATTACGAGCTTTCCTCGTCACGCCAGCACGCTGCGCGTCTTGTATCTCTCATTGATAAATGATTAGCTATCATTTATCACATCGAAGTCAGTGAGCTTGCCTGTGCGTCTACAGTAGACTTAACAACACAGTTTTAAGTGCTTTAGGCACGCTTCCGCCCTTAGGTTACAGTTCCTAGTTACTGATATAAAAATATTTTTTCGCGGCATAAAGCTGCTGCTACATTTTAATTCACGCGCGTAAAGCCGCTGCTACGCTTTAGTTATTATTGCTTAATATCTTTATTATCTACACTTACTTCAATTTTTTGATTAAGTAAGTTAATGAGTAAAATACTGCGCAAGTCGCCGTCTGGCTCTTTATATATAGCTTGTATATTATTAAATGAATCGTTATTAACACTTACTGCATCGCCTATTTTTGGTATTTTTGATTCTGTGGTGTGCGAACGTTCATTTTTTAGTTGGTTCATTATGTATTCGGAAACTAATTGATAATTTGCCCCATAAGAAACAAAACCACCTATTCCACGGGTATTTTTTACAGCAGAAAAGTTACCATTTTTTGATTCAAGGCATACAAATAAATAATTAGGGAATAAAGCGGTGTGTTTGACGGTCCGACGACCTTTAACCAACCTTTCGGTAGTTAATTGGGGGTAAAACGCTTCAATCCCTTGATTTTGCAAGTTAGTTTTAGCTCGCTCTTCTTGCTTAGGTTTGCATACGACTAAATACCAACATTCCATAGTAGCCCTTAATACACAACTAAATTGCAAAAAATACAATTACAAACTAAACAACGGCGGCATTATAGCCAACATAAAGCCTCTATGTAAATAAGCCTTAGTGGTTAATAGCCACTCACTTTAATTAATATTGTTATTGAGTTTAAAGAGAGTAAAGGCTTTAACGCTAGTTTAGTACCTATAAAGCCATGTTTAGATTGGGCCAAACAAAAGTTTAGCTGCGAAAATTTATTAAAAACTTTAATTAATATTTTTTAATAAATATATAAATAAGAGCGCGAAGTAAATTCGCGCCTACAGGTGGGTACATACTTCTAGATAAGGTTATTAATTTAGCCCAAGCGTTAGTACCTTGAATAATTATGGCTTTACTTCTACCTTAAAATTCAATGTAACAAATTGATGACAAGGAAGCACAATGCAAATACTTCACCACGGAGCGGTTAACGGCGTTACTGGTTCGTGCCACGAGCTGGTAGTTAACGAGCAAACAAGTGTGCTTATTGATTGCGGGTTATTTCAAGGCGAAGACTCTAAAGCCGACCTTTCAATTGAGTTTACTATTACCCATGTTACTGCCCTTATTGTTACCCATTGCCATATTGACCATGTTGGCCGAATTCCTTACCTATTAGCAGCCGGTTTTAAAGGCTCTATTTTTACAAGTATTGCATCGGCCAGCTTATTACCTTTGGTAATAGAAGATGCTTTAAAAGTGGGTGTAACCCGCGACCCTAAAATTATAGCTGCCTGCTTAAGCTTATTAAATAAGCGTATCGTAGCTGTTGACTATAAAACGTGGTTTGAACTACCTTGCAAAGGGCCCAGTAAAGCTAAAGCGCGGTTTCAGCGTGCGGGCCATATATTAGGTTCTGCCTACGTTGAAATTGATGTTACAAATAGCAATAACAACAAACATCGCGTTGTATTTTCGGGAGACTTAGGTGCGCCATACACCCCGCTACTCCCTTCGCCTAAGCCGCCCTATAAAGCCGATACCCTCGTTATTGAATCAACCTACGGGGATAAAAATCATCAAGGCCGTAAAGAGCGCACAAAAACGCTAAAAAACATTATTGAACGCGCCGTAGCCGACAATGGTGTTGTTTTAGTTCCTGCTTTTAGTATTGGCCGCACACAAGAGCTGCTATATGAGCTTGAGCAACTAATACATAGCTCATCTAAAAAGTCTAAGTGGCAAGACATTCACGTAATACTCGACTCCCCCATGGCAGCCAATTTTACTGAGCAATACAAAAAGTTTAAACACCTATGGGATAGCGAAGCTAAACGCAAAGTTGCAAACGGTAGGCACCCGCTCGATTTTAAAAACCTAACTACGGTTGATACACACAAGGAGCACTTGGCTGTTATTAACTATTTAAGTACCCGGCAAACACCAGCCATAATATTAGCAGCAAGCGGTATGTGCACTGGTGGCCGAATAGTTAATTATCTTGAGCGATTTTTAAGTGACAAAACCACTGATGTATTGTTTGTAGGTTACCAAGGAAACAAAACGCTAGGTCGCGAAATTCAAAAATATGGCCCGCGTAATGGGTATGTTTTTATAAATGATGCTCGCATTACTATAAACGCAAAAATACATACAATTAGCGGGTACAGCGCCCATGCCGATCAAAACGGATTAATTAAGTTTGTAACGGGTATGCATAAAAAGCCAAGCCGTATTAAAATTGTACATGGCGATGTTGAAGCAAAAAACGCCTTAGCAGCAAAGTACAAGGAAGTGTTAAGTAGTGAAGTTAAAATAGAGATTGGAAGGTGTTAATGAGCCACGCAGTGAAGTATAAATAAACCCACAGCACCTGTTGTTAAAGTATGTTCAAATGGCACTCAGCTTTAAGTGCCATTTGGATTTTCTAGTATTTATGTAACTTTATTTTACTCTATAAACAACAAGCAAGTTATTGTTGTATTGTAAGTTCAGGCAGCCCAAGCTTACACCTTATGTAGTTAATTACTCTACAATAGTTTGCAAGTGCATATAAATAAAGACAAAATACTACTAGAAAGCAATAAAACATATAGTACTCTGGGATATTATATACCTCTCCCAGCATCCCCACTGAAGCAAACACCGAGGCTATAAAACAAATTAACGCCAATGTTTGCATGGGAGAGCAGCCAATTCTTTGGCAGATATGATGTAAATGCTCTCTATCTGGCTTAAATGGTGATTTTTTTTGTTTAATTCTACGTATCATTATTGCAACCATATCCATTAAAGGGACTGCGATTAACCATAATGCTGTTACAGGACGGATCATTGGGCTACCTGGATTTTGGCTAGCGCCAATTAAAAGCCAAATTACAGTAAAGCCTATCATCATACTACCTGCATCACCCATAAATACTTTTCTAGCACGACCGAATAAACCCAAGTTCATTATAATATAAGGGATCATAGTAATTACCAACAATATACATAAATAGCTAAGTTTTTGCTCACCCGACAAAGATAATAAAATAGCTATGCTGCCAAATGTAACAATTGATAAACCACCAAGAAGCCCATCGATACCATCAACCATATTAAAAGCATTAATACAGCCGATCACTGCAAACACGGTAATCACAGGACCAAGCCATGTGAGAAAAATTTCTCCAATACCGAACATATTACCCAAAGACTGCATTTGAGCACCTGCAAAGTAAATCATAACTATAGAGATAGCCGTTTGTATGATGATCCTAAACTTAACGCTTAAATCATATTTATCATCAAGAACACCGATTGCTGTAAGCGCAGTTATGCAAAGCATAAATAGGTTTTCGTGATTAATCATACCTGGGTGAGAATAAATGTAATGAACTATTGTGATACATATTGCCACGCCGCCAACTAGGGGAATATTACCTGTATGAGCTTTTCTGCCTGAGGGAATGTCTACAAGTCCAATATTGCGTGCTACTTTTCGCATTAGGAATAGCATTGCGAAGGCAATAACAAAGGTAAATAGAAGATCTAAAATCATATAAAGTTCCGTGTTAACTGGCTAAGTTAACTTAATCTGGTTGTTTCAGTTGATTTAAAGCACTTAAAAATTTAATGTGTGCTTTCTGAATTTTTAAATAATTACAGCTAAAGTAAGAATTTCCCTAAACACACTCATGTACTCCTTGGCGAAAACAATATAACACTTGCCTATAAAAAAACTCAAAGTTTAATGAGCTAGTAAAGCATCTAAGTATTTTGGGTTATTTAGAGCCTTTCTAAACAACAATGAGTAAATTAAATAGTTTTGTATTATACAAATACACAATAGATATATTTTATTATTCATTTTTTTGATTAGCAATACGCTAGTCCATTATTCTATGGCTGAACTCTGAACGCGCATTGAATACAAATATAAACTAAAGATCTATTCCGAGAGTAAGATTTAAACACTTAGGCTTTTATAGGTATCACGACTGACGGAACACAGCTCTCCATGCATAATAGGCAAAGCAAGTAACTGCTTTTATAAAAGGAAGCTTTTCTACTTCACGATAAATTTGCCACTGCCGCTTAGCCTTTTTTAATTTGTTTCTTGAAATTGAGTTAGGCATTATTCTGTAACACGTTAGTATCTCATTTAATAGGTAAGCGTTTTTCCCCGATTTTAATAACTTTAGCCATGTTGCATAATCTTGCCCTGTTCTTAGTAATGGCATAGTAATATCAGAAAAAGCATTACGTCTTAACATTACGGTAGAGCATCCTAAGGTTGCTTTTTTTCTTAGCATGTCGCTATAGGTAAAAAAGCCGGTTTGTGTTGCATCTACTGTTTTACCTATTGGCTCCCCACTATGATCTATTAGGGCGTAAGCAGTAAAAGAAAAGTCAATGCTATCCCCCATAAAGGCTACTTGCTTTTCAAGCTTATTAGGATGCCAGCAATCATCACTGTCGATAAACGCTATAAAGTCACCTTTAGCATTACTTAATGAGCTGTTGCGTGCGACAGCAGCACCTGAGTTAACCGCATTTTTGAAAACTTTTACTCTTTGATCTTTTTCTGATACCTCTTGCAGCAATTGATATGTTGAGTCTGACGAGCAATCATCAGTTACTAGCCATTCCCAATTATCTAGCGTTTGTGAGGATATAGACTTATAAGTTTCAAGTAATTCTGAACTAGAATTATAAGTCGCTGTAATAATTGAGATAAGGTGCATATTTAACTCTTCGTTTGAAAAATACTTTAATAGTAAATTTTGCTAAGATATATTTATTTAAAAAATCCTGCATAGTATATAGAGATAAACCTTAGATTAAAGCTTTAGAAATAAAATAATCATTTTCTAATGTAGTTTTTTAACATTAGCTTCATTTTTTCATAGAAAGATAACTCTGCAGGAATTTTTATTGCCCACCGTAGCATTAGCGCAAAGCGAATATAAAAGGGATAAAAGCGCAATAAGTACCCTCTAGCACAGAATCGACCAGCATGATCTATAGCTCGACTTTCTATATTAGTCGTGTGGTAGCAAGTGGCTAGACCTAAATAACTTACTTTTGCATTAGCCTTAAATAAATCTAATATAAATTTATTTTCTTCACAGCATGGAAGCTGTGTCCCTAAACCTAAATTCGTATCGAACTTAATATTATTAGCATTGACGAATTCTCGCCTTACTATTATTTCAATAGAAGATATTTTTAAGGAATTTGTTAACTTGTGCGAGCGGTGAAAAGCATAATCCTTATAAAATTTACTATGATCCTCTAAAGATTTAATTTTTATAAAATGAAGATCATTATTAGAGTTTTGGAGTATGTAAACTAACTTATCCAGAGCTTCAAATTCTAATTCAATATCATCGTCCTGTATCCACAACCACTTGCTCTGGCTATTTTCGATCAGCATATTACGGCTGCGACTTAACCCAGATTCAGTCGTTTTTATTACTTTAACCCTTTCCGATAGTTGAGTTACAGTATTAGTAGGTTCTCTTTGTGAACATATTAAAAAGTTGACTCTATGATCTATTTTATCAATATTTGTCTGAAGATATTCTGTCAACTTATTTAAAGAAGCAGTAACTGTTGATATGGCAATTGTTAACATGGAGGCCTTACTATTAGAGGTTAAATTTTCCCAATACATTATAGGGTATATATTGTTCTGAGTTTGTCATCTTAAAAACAAAGAACATAATTATAAATGACACGATAGATAGGTAAACTAACCTTCCCTCACCTTTAAACACTCGCATTAAATAGGTTAAAAGCACAATATTTGATATATTAAAAATAATCACAAACCTATCACTTAAGTCCTCAAACTGCATTAACAATATACTTAAGATAAGCCCTATAAAGCTTAAGTTAAAAAATAGATCAAAGTACTCAAACCTTTTCGCGAGCCTCTCATAATAATAAAGTAAAATAAGAAACGTTAATGGTTTTTCTATAAATGAGAAAGAAAATGGTTTTGGCTCGCCAGCAGATACGTATGACTTAAACGCGTAAAAAATAACGTTTGAGTTGGGTAAAACATCTGCTATTAGCTTAATTACATTGATTCCTTGCAAAAATAACGCGCTAATTAGGATAGACATAAAAACGTGCGGTTTAAATTTTTTATTTACAAAAAAGTACAATGGAAAAACTAAAATCAAGCTTACATGAAAAGTAACTGCTATTAAATTCAATAAAAAATAAGCGTAAGCATTTCTAGATTTTATAAACTGTAGTGAATATAAGAATATTGCGACAGCTAAACCTTGCCTTAAAAACATCATGTTAAACTGAAAATAACCATAACGCATATAAATTAGTAGTGCGAATATAGTCATTGGAGTGTATATAGATACACTTTTATAGGTTAAACCTATAGTAATTAAGGCTGTAACAACAAGAAAAAAATTAAAGTCATCAATTATGGAGTGAATTATAAAATTATAAGTTAAATACCCTTTTTCTATGCGCCTATTGTCAGAAAAATAATTAAATAAATTTGAGATATATTCGGGAGCATCATAAAATACTTGGTGATAAACCTCCCAATCAGGTTTAGCACCTACTTCATGCCTCAACCCCGCAAATAAGGCAAGTATCAGCACTAAAGAATAGCCCAAAAAACTATAGTCTTTTTTTGCTATAGATGAGTACGAAAAAAGTGTAAGCACGGCAACAAGTATAAGATAAATCATTTATTAAAGGGCACTATTCATCTAACTTCAGACCTGAAATAAGCCGTTCATATAAAGACTCTTTGTCAAATACTGTGTTTTTATCTAAATTATCTCTTCGGAGTTGCTCGTTCCACAGATGGACTGCCTGAGCTCCTTCCAGATTAATGTGCCCATCACTGGCAAAGAAAATTTTCTTCCAGTCAGCTGATGAAATTGGGTAATATTTTTGCATTGGTGCAGCATAGTTTATTAGCTCACCCTTCTTTACAAAGCCAGTAAGGGCTTTGGGTCCTGTAATACCCCATGGCAAATAAGAAAAATCTCCGCGCCCCCAGGTTCTGCCAATAAACTTTCTTATTAGGAATTTAAATGTATCCCACCTTGTAAATTGAAATGGGTTATTACAGTAGTTACTTAAATTAGAAAATAGTTTGTTACCTGATTCTTTCGTTCCAATTACAGCATTGTTTATATAGGTTTCATTCTCAAAACCAAAATCAAGATCGTTCTCAATGTAAAATGGAGATAAGCAGATAACGTCCATATCAACCCAATAGGTATTGCTACACTTTAGAAGCATTTCGTACCTAAAGTGGTTAGCAAATCCAGCATAACTTCCTTTACCTTTACCTGTTACAGACCCGTAAGTAAAAACTTTATTTTTTGGTAGTATGCTATTAGCATCTAAAACCTCGACACCTTCCGGTATGTTTAGTACTTCATCGTAGGTATATAGATACACCTTATGCCCTGCACGCAAAAAAGAGGTTAAACACACTCTTTCTAGCCTAGATAAAGCACCACCAATCCATAACGATCTTATTTCTGCCAACATAATTTCCTACACCTTTCCATTTATTAATTAGCTTTATTTGCCTGAATACGAATATTGGACTAGCAACAAAAGCTAACTAAATTATTTAAAAGTAACTACTTTTAAATAGCGCTAATTGAATTTACCTTCACTTTTAAGCCTATAGTAGTGTTCAGCATTTCTTTGGCTGAAAACAACAGCGGGGTGACCTCCAGCTATTGATAGCGGGGGTATATCAGAAACTACTACGCTACCAGCTTGAATTACGGCTCCCTCACCAATGTTTACGCCAGCTAAAACTATAACTCGGCTCCCTAACCAAACACTTTCACCTATATTAATGTCTTTGGTAACATAGCTATTATCGTAAGGTAACGCGGTTCCGTTAATATTATGGTTTTGCGTTATCATCATACATGATGAACCTGAGTGAAAATTATCTCCTATAGTGACTTTCCCCGCTCCTGATATCTGCATACCATTAAAATGACAGTTTTTACCTAAATACGTATGATTATTGAAACTGCTTTTAAAGTTTATATTTGGTAACTCGTCATAATGTGTAATTTGTTTAATAGCCTTATTTGTATAATATCTTTTTCTTATACGGCGTCTAAATTTATTGATAAAATTGAATAAACCTTTCATCTTTCCTCCTTTAATCTCCACGGCATATCAAATAACTTTGCGCTTATGAGCCAAGTAAATATAAACTGACAAAAATTCGCAATTAAAAAAGCTAATGCCGCACCTATTAGCCCATAATTTGGTATGAGAATTAATAACAAGACAATATTTAATGCACCTGAAGTTATTGTTACATAAGATAAGTATTTGGTTTTTTTTATGTAAAAAATGTAATTCGTCACCATAAAATACATCCCAAGAAAAACTTGCCCGGTAACTATAAAAGGTAATACTCTCGCAGCTTCATGGAATTGTTCACCAACTATGAGTTTTAGAATTGCGGGAGCAATCAAGAATGATAAAAATATTAAAAGAGTCAAAAACAAAAAATATATATATGTTTTTTTTACAATCGATTTTTTTATAAAGTTATCATTTTCTTTCAGCTTTCCAAACAGCCAAGGTGAATATGCCTTATTAATACTATTGAAAACTATATTTAAGGCATTACCTAAGTTAACAGCAACCATGTAAATGCCAGTCATTTCCAACCCTAACTCTTTATTTATTACTAAACGATCAATAGAAAGTAATAAAAAGCCTCCTAGAACGTGGGGGATTAATGGAATGCCGAATGATAGTGCATATTTTATGTCAGCCTTGTTGTATTCAAATATTACGAGCTTATCATTGCGAAGAGTGAAGTATGATATTATTCCAATAATAATACTTGTTATCACAATCCCATAGATGCGCCCGTTTGGTCCTAACTCAAATAGAACAACCAACAAGAGGCTAAACAGCAAAACTACGAGAGCATTAGTTACCTGAAGAGTTCCATATGACTTTGCTCTACCCCTGATCTGCCACTGGCCTAAACGTATGTTTAGGGTGAAACTACAAAAAACACTAAGTAATCCTAAATAAACCCAAAGCAAGGGAATACCAAGATATGCTGCAAGGAGCCCATCAATAAGTGCTAGAATAATTACCGATATAAGTGTACTACCCACCAATATCAAAAAGCAGTTACCATTGAACCTAGCTAATTCAGTAGACGTTATTTTTTCATCAAAGTAACGGCGATTTGCTGCGCCATAAACACTTAAGCCTATTAAAGAACTTAAAGCTGTTGTGAAAATACCAAACATCGCAATTTGGCCATATTCCTCTGGTTCCAAATAGCGAGTTAAAATCGGTAGCAAAATAAAAGGAATAGCAGAGCTAGCAATCGAACTTAATGTATAAATAAGCGTATTTCTTAACAAGGCTCTTCCCTTAACTTTAAACGTAATGTCATTATGCAAATACTTCTATTTATATCTGAAAGCTAATTTTTTTTATTTCCATACCAATATCTGCATAATAATCGTAAACAATATTTACATTTTCTAGCGATACTTTTGATGTTAAATATTCGCGAACATCTACGGCGACTAAATCAACCTGCGAATTAAAATTTAAATAGCACGTGTAAAGCGCCGTCGAATAATAAGAAAGCACTTTTACAGGCATAATATTGGTTGACAGGTAGTAGTTTTCTATAGGTTGATTTAAGTTTTTAATTTTAAATCCAATTTTTTTAATTTTATTGAGTTTCTTTTCAGACTCTTCTCTATGAGGTATATAATAAAAATCATCAATGTAGTAGTGTTTAAAAATGGTGCTTAACACATACAACTCATCATTTTCTTTCATATAACCTGCTTCAGACAACTTTCCACCTATGAAATAATGACTATTATCTACTGATATTTTATGATTTTCCTTCTTGCTTTTATAGTTATAGTAATTAGTTTGCCCCGGAAGCATAAACATACTTAAGTCAAAAAAGGTAAATAAATTGGGCTTTCTTGGTTTAAGTAATAATTTTTTAAAAAGTTTCTTTTTTAAGCCTTTTATTTCAAATACACTTTTATTTTGCTTTATAAATTTTTTCTGCATAGCTATCGTAACCGCTCCATCATCCAATAAGATCGACTCTCTTGGAGCTATACAAGCTTCATAAATAGCATAATCAGGGTTTCTATATTCACCATAGAACAAACGCTCTACTCTATTCCGATACTTAAAAAACAATTTAAATAAAAAAGAAAAATATAAAAAATATCCTAAATAAAGGTTGGTATTGTAAAAAATGTGCACTTTAGCCCATTTAGAATCTAACTCACTCATTATTTGCTTATGATTATTATTGTTTTTTTCGTGTATATTAATGAAGATAATTGTTTTTTTTATTTTTAATAAGTCACGAACCTGAGTTGCAGATATTAGTTGTAGGGGACTTTCCACAAAAAAAATATTGAATTTTTCACTCATAGTTTATACTTATTTTATAGGTTAATATTCTCATTGTTTTAAATAAAACTCTGCAATTTTAAAGTCAATTTTTTCATCGATATCAATGGAGTTTTCTCTATCCATTAAATACGCAAAAGTATTAGCTTTTAACATAAAGCTACCTGCAGCTAATAGTTTTTCTACCTTACAAATAAAGATTGCACCGTTTAATCTATAGTACTTTTCTAGATCTTGACTGCGCTTATTAAGCACTTCGTCATTCAAAAAATTATCCATCGATAGCTCACTATTCAAGGTATTCGACCATAAGGGTGAATGATCCATCTCGCATACACTTACTATAGAATCAGCTTGTTTTTCAACTAATAACTCTATTGCACTATCTAAATGTATGCGACTTCTAAGAGGGCTTGTGGCTTGTAATAAAACTACATAGTCATACGCTTGTGTGTTATCAATAACGTGCTTTACTGCATCGAAAGTAGTAGCAATATCAGAAGCAAGTACCTCTGGCCTCTTGATGGTATCTGCACCATGATTTTTAGATATATTTAATATTTCACTGTCGTCACTAGTAACAATAACTTCATCAACATATTTACTATTTAGCCCTGCCTCTATACTCCAAGCAATTAAAGGTTTTCCAGCTAATTTTAATATATTTTTTCTTGGTAGCCTTTTACTTCCTCCTCGGGCTGGAATTACTGCCAAAACTTTTTTACCATTAATCATTATTAATTCCTAAGGTATTGATATCTAACTGTGCTTTTTGAAAATCATCATGACGCCCTACATCTAACCAATACTCATGAATAGGGAACTTCAATGTTTTAAGCCCTTCTGCTTGTTTTTGTTCAAATAAACTTGGCATATCTAAGTGCTGCCTCTTTGGAAGTGAATTAATAATATTGTGCGAAATCACATAAATACCAGCATTAACAAAGTAACGGTATGTTGGCTTTTCTACCATGCCTGTAATTTGATGCCCTTCACCTTCAATTACTCCAAAGGGAATTTTAACCTCATAGTCACGGACACACATTGTGGCATCGCTAGCCTTTTTAACATGAAAGTCTAGTACTTTAGAAAAATCAACATTCGTTAAAATATCGCCATTAATCATAATTAATGGTTCTTTCGGTAAATCATCTGGCAGTAGTGAGAGCGCGCCCCCAGTGCCAAGTGGCGTTTCTTCATGCACATATGTAATTTCAACGTCAAAATTATTGCCGTTGTCAAAGTAATCCATGATTACCTCTGGCAAGTAGTGTGTAGAAATATAAAACTTGTAAAAGCCATGATTTTTAAAATTATTAATTAATGTTTCAAGCATTGGCTTGTCGCCCACCCGTAGCATTGGCTTTGGGCAATTATCAGTGAGTGGACGTAATCGGGTTCCAAACCCACCTGCCATTATAAAAACTGGGTTTTCACGCTTCTCTATTATTAGCGTTTCATGAAGTGTTTTTAAACCAACTAACTCATTATTGTTATTAACTATCGGCAGAGATAATATTTTACGAGATTGCATTAATAGCTTAAGCTCATTACTGCTTAACGAGGCGCTAGCACTGACTGGGCTTATGTTCATAATCGTACTTACTGGTGCTGTTAACTCAATACCTTTGAGTATACCTCTTCGTACATCACCATCCGTTATCATGCCTACCAGCTTGTTGTTATCAACAACAAGCGCGACTCTAAGCGCTTCTCTATCGATCACTTGTAACGCTTCTTTGATTGAAACTGAAGGTTCAATTACTACTTTTTGCCAATTAACTGTCATTACTTTCTAATCCTTTAACTATTGCGCGCGCACCATAAACAACTGAGTTCGCTGGAATTGATTTTGTTATATTTGCGCCAACACCAATTATACTATTTCGGCCTATAGTAATATCATTAATTAAATTACTACCCGTAGCTATGTGAACATTATTTTCTATTACAACCTGGCCACTTAATGTAGATCCTGGTGCTAAATGACAATTTGCACCAATACTGCAATCATGGTCTATTGATGACGAGGTATTTATAATCGTGTTTTCTCCAACTACAGTGCCGATATTAACTACGCAATTATTCATTACTTGAACACCGCAACCTATTACGGAATAGTCTGATACGATGGCTGAATCAGCAATGACCGTGGCAAACTCATAGCCTAGTTTTTTAAAGCGATTATAAATCGCCTCTCTTACAGATTTGGAAGGCATCGAGCCTATACCGTTAACTAACAAAACTTCTTGAGGGTTAAATTTAAGAATATCATCATCGTTGTGAAGTAATTCTATATTATCAAAGAGATTACCGGCCGCTATTAACTCAGGTGCAACTACACTCACTATTTTTTTATTTTGCTTAAGGAGGATCTCTGCTAATACCGCTGCATGTCCCCCACCGCCAATTATAATAAGTGGCTTATTTTTCATCAAGCAACTGCCCTATTGAGTAATCTTTAGTTACTGGGGAATTTAGTAAATTCCAATAATTGATTGGTTCTATTCCACCACCAGGGCGCTTCACTGACATATTTTCAGCTGTTAATACATCTCCTTTTTTAATCGCTTGAGCCGCAACTAAACTTTTACGCGCAACAGCTTTATTTTTAACTTCTGAAGGTCGTGGCCCTTTAATGCCATCACCTAATATTTGTTCTACAATGCGAATACCATCAACCATCTCTTTTAATTCGATAGGATCAAGAGAGGCTTTGTGATCTGGGCCTGGCAGTGCTTTATCGACTGTAAAATGCTTTTCAATTAAAACAGCCCCTTTAGCGACAGCGGCAATAGGTACTACAATTCCTGCACTATGATCTGAGTAACCTACTTCTAGCTTAAAGGCATCTTTCATGGTGTCCATGGCATTTAAATTTATATCATTAAATGGTGCTGGGTATTCGGTAGTACAGTGTAAAAGTGTTACTTTTTCTTTTAATAATTGCTTACCTTGCTCTGAAAAATACGCTGTTTGTAATGCTTCTTCTGTTGGATTGCCTTCTGGGTTTAAATAACCAAAAGCAATTACTGATAATACCTGCTCTATTTCAGAAAGCGTTGCCATACCTGTTGATACGATTAGATCACAACCTGTTCTTGCGTGTTCTAGTACTAATGGCGCGTTAGTAATTTCACCCGATGGTAGTTTTAGGCGCGTTATTCCTAAATCATCAACTAAAAATGAAAGGCTTTCTGAGTCAAATGCGGTAGATAAAAACTCAATACCTAACTCATTACAATATTTCACTAGCTTATGGTGCGTTTCGTAGCTCAACTCTAATCGCTTTAGCATTGAGTACTGAGACTCTTTTTGACCACTATTAGTGACTTGATACTCTGCTTGTTGTGCATCTTCAGTGACTAAATTTTTAGCTTTAAATGTTTGGAATTTAACTATATTGGCTCCTGCTTGATGCGCAGCATCAACAAGAGAAAACGCTATGTCGTCACTGCCATTATGGTTAACACCAGCTTCAGCTATAATTAATGTCATGGAGGTTCTCACTTTAAATCGTAAAAAGATTTGCTCGGCTCAAACTCTAAAGATTTGAGCATTTGAATTGCTTGAGCACTTGCATTGCCGGCGCCATATGGATTAATAATTGTTTCGCCTGGAGTTTTATAAGTACCAGTAACAGCAGTCGTTATTGCTGCAGAAATAGCGGCTTTTGTTGCTATGCAATTAAGTACACTTTTAGCAGCTAAACGGCCTTTTTGCCTTACGCCTATATTAACTGTAGGCACATTAAATGCTGGTACTTCAATGATCCCACTTGATGAGTTGCCAATAACAACAGCGGCGTTTTTTACCGTGCTTAGGTAGCGCTTTTGCCCCAACGAAGGTATTGCACAAATTCTATTAGGATGTTGTTTAGCATAGTTTTCAAGTATTGGTATGATACGGCGCCCACCATCATCGGCATTTGGATAGGTTAAAATAATTTGATGATCTTGAAACTCATCTAACGCATCTAGTAATGCTATAAAGCTTTGCTCTGGAGGCTCTTCACCTAGCGTTACCGGATGATAGGTAACAAGAAAGTAAGGCTGTTTCAAATTAAAACTTAATGAGTTGCCAATTTCATTTACGCTCATAAACTCACTACGTGCTAAATGGTCAAGGCCAATTGCGCCAATGTTTTTAACTCGTTCAGGTACTTCACCTAGCTGTATAACACGTTGCCGATACCCCTCGGTAGAGGTTCCGTGTAAATAGCTCAGCTTAGTAATGGCATGACGAATAGCGTCATCATAAGCACCTTCGGTGATTTCTCCACCATGTAGGTGCAAAATAGGGATGCGCATTATCATCGCAGTTTGAGCGGCTGCAAGTGCTTCAAAGCGGTCCCCTAAAATAACCAATGCATCGGGCTTTAATCGACTTAATGCATCTGTAAATCCAAGTACACCCAGCCCCATACTTTTAGCGGTACCGACGGCCGTATCTGATGAGAGTAAAATTTCTATTTTTTCATCTATGGTAAAACCATCTTGCTCTATTTGTTTATAAGTTTCACCAAATTCAGATGATAAATGCATGCCTGAAACTAATAGCTGTAATGTAAGCTCTGGATCATTTTGAATATCTTTTATTAGCCAATACAGCAGCCCATACTCTGCTCGAGTACCTGTAAATACAGCTATTTTTTTTGTCATTACAATTTGCCTAAACTATTAACTGGAGAGCTTGGTATATTAACTAAGTGAGCCTCAATAAACTCTGAATGGCTTAGATCGCCTCTCATTACCTTTTCGAACATAGGTAAACGATGCATTAATTGCCATACTGGTCGAGTCATTACACCATCAGCATTTGTCTGTTTTAATAGTTTTTCTCGTTCACTTTGATTTGGACAAATAATGGCGTTTAACCAATAATTTGATTTTGCATAATTAGGCTCAGTGACAAATTTAAAATCAGACCCATTAAAAAAGTCTATATATAAATTCGCGAGATAGCGTTTATTGTCGATAAATGCGGCTAAGCTTTCCATTTGCGCGCAACCAAGTGCAGCGTTTAAGTTAGGCATGCGATAATTAAAGCCAGCTTCATCATGAAAAAATTCATACGGATGAGGCACTTTAGCTGTGGTAGTTATGTGTTTGGTGTGCTGCCCCGACGCTAAGGTTTTGCATAAAACCATACCGCCACCACCGGTGGTAATTATTTTATTACCATTAAAACTAATTGCACCAAAATCACCTAAGGTACCGGTATGCTTACCTTTGTAAAAAGATCCAAGACTCTCGGCTGCATCCTCTACTAAAGCGATTTGCCATTCGTTACACACACTAATTAGCTCATCAAGCTCAACAGGGTGACCAAATGTATGCATTGGAACCACTGCCTGAAAGCGCTGCTTTGTGGTTTTATGCACGGGGCCCGATTCGGTTAATACTGCATGTTGCTCTAAAAAAGCAGACAAAGCTTTAGGGCATAACCCCAAGCTGACGGGTGATACGTCAACAAATGCTGGCTCTGCTCCCATATGATGCAATGCATTACAAGTTGCTACAAAAGTAAGGGCTTGAGTTATAACGATATCGTTATTTTTAACTCCCACCATATACAGAGCTGTATGCAACGCTGCGGTGCCATTTACAGTAGCAACTGCTTTTGCGGTTCCGGTGTAATTTTCAATGTGGGCTTCAAAGTCATCTACAAATTTACCAACACTAGATACAAATGTACTGCTTATTGTTTCAGATACATATTGTTGTTCGTTCCCTGAAAACGTTGGTGCGTGTAAAGGAATGAACTCGTTAGTTTGGTAGAGATCTTTCACAAATGAAACAAGCTGTTTAGTCATAATATATTTGCCTAATTACATTTTACCATCAAGGTATTTGCCCGTTTCTTTATGCCCAAAGTCAGGTAGCATTTTAAAGAAAAGCGACACAATTTCGTCTTTTGCCCAAGATTTATTAGTTTTCATTTGAGTAATTGCTTCTTCAAATTCGGCTAACAAAGTTTGTTCGAAAATAGCGTCATTTTTAATTATGCCTAAATTTTCAAAACGTTCCATAACTAGTGTTTCATTGTCGGTAAAAAATTCTTCAAAGTCTTTTTCGCCGGTGGTGTCACTTTCAGTAAATAAACACGGCCACTTACCTTGAGCCGGTAGCGTTTTTACTAGCTCACGTGCTTCTTCTTCAGTTGTACATAAGAAAGGTTCGTAACCACGATCTTGAAGGTATTTTACAGCAATATCTGCAAAGGTAATTAAGTGTAAAGTTTCACTTAGTTTTGGAAAGAAAATGTCTCTATTTTCACCGAAAATACATGACATTAAACATAGTTCACCAGACTCTTGAGGTGTAACAAAATAGCGTTTTATATCGCTAGGAGCGACTATTGGCTGCTGCTTTTGTATGCGTTGGTTAAAGCCATGTAATAATGAACCATCAGAAAAAGCGACGTTGGCAAATCGAGCGGTAGAAATAGCGATTTCTTCGCTTTTACGCATTAAAAACATTTCCATGATGCGTTTTGAGGCTCCCATCATATTTACTGGATTTGCTGCTTTATCAGTAGATACACAAAAATATTTTTTTGCACCACAATCAATTGATTGTTGAATTGTTTTATCCGTGTTGAAAACATTTACGTCAATCATACGCATTAAAGTAAATGGGTCTTTTTCACTACGAACATGCTTAAGTGCAGATAAATTCAATACATAATCATATTGCCCATCTGCTTTTATAAACGCATCGTATTCTACTGAGCCAATATCAAGTGCGAAGGTTTGAAAGTCGCCGTCGATATAGCCAAACGAACTACGAACATCGCGAACTAGCTCAACCATATTATTTTCGCTTATATCAACGACATGAAGCTTTTTGGGGTTACGTTTGAAGATTTCTTTTGTAACTGCTTGACCAATAGAACCTGCGCCACCAAGAACAAGAAATTTTGACTTGTTAACTGCTTCAGTTAGTTTTAATTCATGCATTGAAATATCAGTTGAGAATAATTCTTTTGTTCTACCGATTAGCGATATAATTTGACTCATGTGAAAACCTTAAATTAAAAAGTTGAATATATTAATCTCTTAGAGACTTCGGTTAACAATAATTATAATCACTATTTATTATTATAATTAAATTTAAAGAGTTGGGTGCTATCTCTCTTTTCTTAAAAAATATCGAGTTAAAACAGTTACAACACTTAAAATCCCCCCTAAAAGAAATCCGAATATACATATAAGCGGCCTCTTAGGCTTAAACTTCTGTTCAGGCACTAGTGCGGGATCAATCGTTTTAAAAACATACTCATCTCTTACATTAGCAAACATAATAGTTTTAGTTTGCTCTTCAATTAGCTTATATAGTACAGCCCTAATATCAGTAATTTGAGTTTGCTCTAGTTGGCTTGTTAAAAACTCTGTGCTTTTAATTGCCTCTTCAACATCTCTCGATTTCATAACGCTATTAATATCTTCTATTAACCAATTAACCCAACGCTGTGCAACCACGGGAGACATGTGCTCAATAGATATCGTAATCATCCCACTTTCTTTATCCATATATGCGACTAGGTGTTCGCGAAACTTTTTATAGGCCTCCTGCATAGAAGGCTCAGGCTTATAGGGTGCTTCAACCTCCCTAATCCAGTTATTTTTGCTCTTGTCATAAATAGCCTCATTATAATAAATTATATCATCGAGACGATCCCAAGATTTTACAGCCATTAGATCTGGTAATATATTATGAGCTTTAATAAAGTCAGTAGTAAACTTGCGAGACTTCAATATTTCGAGCGCTAACTGCGTTTTATTTCCGCCTCCATTACCACCTAAGTTAACTCCTGCTAAGCTAGCCAGGCTGCCAAACTGACCTGAAAGTGAGCTTAGACCGCTAACTGGCTCTTTTTCAGAGGCCGTTAGCAATGCCTCTGCTTTATATATGTTAGGCTGATTTAAAGCGTATAGTACTGCTAAAGCAGAAACTACAGTTGTTAAAGTTATAACTAGCCACCTACCTTCCCAAATTACACGAAATATCTCTCGTAGGTCGATTTCATCATCAGTAACAGGTACATTACTGGAATTTAAATTACTTTTGCTCATATAAAATATTTACCAATCCTGAGTATTATAAATACACTTTTGCAAGTTACTTGTATTTACACTACGAAAATATTTGAATGGGTTAAATGCCACTTATCGCAGCAACCGCTACACCTAATTGGTACATAATCTGCGTAGCAGTACTCCATAACGTCAGCTTATCCATATGGCTTGTATCCATTGGTATTACAATTGTATCTCCAGGCTCTAACTGCTCTGAGTTATTAGCAGCAAACCAGCCACCTGTATTTGGTATTTTTACGGAGCCATTTGCTTTAATAATATAGATGCTATCTTCATTGGCACGCTCTTTAAGACCACCGCTTAGATCAATGTAATCATCAACACTTACACCAGCTTTAAAAAGATGCGATGTAGAGTAGTTAACTTCACCAATAATACTTATAGAATCACGCTTACTTGGTACGTAAAGTGTATCGCCATCCTGAAGCACTAAATTCTGTTTGTTATCTACAATTAAAGGTAAATCTATAACTAGACGCCCTACCGCTTCAACACTTGCTAGGTCATTTAGTAGCTTATTCATTTCATCGTACGAGAGTGAATTACTGCTAACTGAGTTTTGAAAACTTTTTGATGCTATATCACGGCGTAGCTCGGTTGATAAACGGGCTAGCTGTTGTTGCTCTTGCTCTTTAATAGAGACGCGGGTAAATATTGCTGCTTTTTGCTCTGCAAAATTAGAAAATCCGCCCGCACGTTTAAGTAAATCAGTAAGCGTTTCACCTCGGCGAATAGTGTATGTGCCTGGAAACTTAAGCTCACCTTTTAATTCTACTTTTACATTTTCTTGCCAATTTGGAATTGCAAAAACGTTGATGCTGTCTTTACTTTGTAATGTAATATTACTTTGAAGGTCGCCTTTCATGGCGCTTTCAAGGTCAAATCGTAAGTGTTCTATTTTAGAACCATCGCTGGCTACAATACGTGTAATTTCAGCTTGTTTTACGTAGGCAGACTCTAACAGGCCACCGGCTGCTGTTATTAAATCACTTACCTCACCACCAACCATTAATGGGTAAATACCTGGAAATGTAACGTTCCCGCTAATTTCAACAAGTTGCATGGCTTGGCTTACAGATGCTTGTTGCTTAAATTTAGCAATAATTGGCGCTAATAAATTATGGCGGCTAAATAATGCGTAATCTTCAGGTTTGAGTTCTTGGTTTTCTTCTTTTGCTTTGCGTTTAGAAATTCCAGCAATTGTTAGTATTTTATTGTCTCCAAGAACAAGCTCTTCGTCTTCTTGATTAACACCAATATATTTTTCGAACTCTTTTTGCTCAAACTTGTGCCATTGCTCTGCTTTTTGTTGCTGCTCTTGTTGCTCTTGGCTAAGGGCCATATTTGCTAGAGCTGATTGCTCTGCTTCTTTTTCTTCAAAACGACTAAATACAACTATCTTGTCATTAGCTTTAAGTTGTAAGTTGTTTTCAGGATTTTTAATAATTGCTTGAGCAACGTCGAACTGATGCGCTTCTATATCGCCGTTTACATTTATTTCGCGGATGACGAGGCCGTAGCTTAAATCGGCTTGCGGTAGTAGGTCACCGCGTATAGATTTAAGTACATCTGAAATACGCTTGCCTTGGTGCCATTGATAATTACCTGGGCGTGCTACTGCACCAATTAAGCTAACTGAATTTTGGTATTGCGAGCTAACCGAATTAAAACGAATACGGTCGCCATCTTGTGGGATATAGTTAATTTGTGGTTTTGAAAAATCGACCGAGAGTACTTCTTTACGATCGAAATTAAAGCGCTCTACAATTGCGCTTTTAGCGTATGCATTGGGTTTAAGGCCTCCGGCCATCGCTAATAACTGCTTAGCAGACTCGCCTTTTTTAAGTTCAAAAATAGCGGGACGTTTAACTGCACCTTCAACTGTTACTTGAGCGCCAACTGACGGTATAAATACTGCATCGCCCGGTTTTAATACGATGTCGTTGCTGCTATCGCCATTAATAAGTAAGTCGTAAAGGTCAAAGTTTGCAACTACGTTGCCTGCGCGTTTAACTTGAATATTACGAAGAGAAGCAATGTCAGACACGCCACCGCTTACGAATAATGCGTGCGAAACGGTTGTTAATGAAGAAACACTGTAGCTACCAGGCTTGTAAGCTTCCCCTAGCACTAAAATACGCATGCTACGAAGCTGACCAAGCGACACAAACGCTTTTACACCTATTACCTCTTGCTCTACTTTTACTTTTACTAATTCTTTAATTTCAGCAAAAGTTAAACCGGCCACTTCTACAGGGCTTAAATCTGGAATACTAATACGTCCTTCACGGTCAACTATAACTTCAAAACTGTCACTTTCTTTACCATAAAAGTTTATTTTTAATTGATCGCCAGGGCCCACAATATATGTATCTGGTACTGCAGCATTTTCGCTTGGCATAAATGTAGTTGGTTCACCTGCAAACAATTCGTAACCGTATGGTTTTAATTCGTCTGTTTTTGGTTTAAAGCGCTCTTCATCTGTAAGCTTTTCTTTTTCGGGTTCTGCGCGCTCACCAATACTATTTTGCTGCTGAGTATTATTTTGATTATTAGATTGGTTTGTACCAGTGATCGTTGATACATCGACACCGTATTGTTTTGCGAGGGCTTCTTGTTGAGCTTTAGGTAACTTTTTAAATTGCTCAATTTGAGACGCTGTTGGCGTAAAAGCCAAAGTACTAAAACTACAAAGTAGAATAAAAGCACTAATAAATTGTGTAAAAACTTTCACGAGTAGGTATATCCCTAGGTCTACAACCAAAATTGGCCGCTATAATACCTTAATTTTAAGCAAATAAAAAAGGGACTTTCGTCCCTTTTGTCACTTTAGTGTAATTAACTTAACTACATTGGTTAAAAACTGTAAACCAACGTGAATGACGTTTCAGTGTCAGTGCTTTCTTTGTCGTCAGCAACATCTGAGTTGTTAGTGACATTAAAAGCGACTTTCATTTGTAACGAGCCGTTTATTTTTGCAAGTAATGCAGTTTCAGAACGAGTTTTAGTGTTTGTATCACCGTACTCAACAGCAACTAATTGAGTAAAACGTGCATTCTCAGAAATTTGCCAGTTGTAATCTAACTTACCTAAGGCAATTACTTCGCCTTCAAATTCACCAGCAAGAGAGTTACCGTTGTCATCAACTTCAGTGCTGTCATCTGGGTATTCAAAGTATTTATAACCAGGACCAATTTCAGCACTTAACCACATAGTTTTTTCGTTTAATAAACGTAAACCGTAACCTGCAGAAATTACTGACTCACTTCTATACGCTCCAAAATAATCTGAAACGTGTGAACCATAAATGAATAAATGAGAATGATCTTCATTTAATTTGTAATTACCTTGTGCAGAAATTGAATACTTTTCGTTAGTGCGCTGCTTGTTTTTGTCACCATTTGCATCTTCAACTTCATCTTCTTTGTAGATGCCGTCTAGCTTGTATTCGTTGTTCCAGTGTTCAAGATTGTGCTGAACTTTGATGCCACCTTTAAGTGTGGTCGTTTCTGTATTACCACTTGTGACAATAGCACCTAATTCACTGGTAACTTCCCATGTTCTTTGTTCTGCGTCTGCAGCAAATGCGTTTGTTGCAGCAGAAGCCGCAACTAAAACTGATAAAAGCTTTAATTTCATTAAAAAATAACCTTTGTATAAATGTACATCTATTTTATTAAAGCATTACTTGTTAGAGCAAGCTAAACAGCTAAGTAATAATGTAAAAAATTTTCATGCAGCAAATACCGCATGAAAATTTTATGTTTAATAGCTCTTTAGCACTATAACAATTAAAGATAACTTTAATTAAATAACTATTTAAAATTAGTCTTGCTTGTGAAAGTGAACATCCATTTGTGGAAATGGGATAGTAATATTTGCATCATCTAATGCGATTTTAATATTTTCCATTAATGACCAGTAAGTAGGCCAATAATCAGCAGCGTTAACCCAAGGACGAACAATAAAGTTAACACTTGAATCGCCTAACTCATTTACAGATACATTGTAAGCTGGATCTTTAAGTATGCGTGTTTCTGCATCTAATACAGATTTTAATACTTCTTTTGCGTGACGTAAATCAGCATCGTAGCCAACACCAATAACTAAATCGATACGACGAGTAGACTCTCGTGAGAAGTTAGTAATAGCACCAGACATTATTTGAGAGTTTGGTACGATAATTACTTTGTTATCTGGAGTACGTAGTTCAGTTGAGAATATTTCGATTTTTTTAACCGTACCCATTTTATTACCTGCTTCAACAAAGTCACCAGACTTAAATGGACGAAGTAAAATAATTAGTACGCCTGATGCGAAGTTAGATAATGAACCTTGTAATGCTAAACCAACAGCTAAACCGGCAGCACCTAAAATAGCAATGAACGAAGTTGTTTCAATGCCAATTTGCGAAAGTGCCATTAAAATAGTTACAGCAAATACAAGTGTGTACACAATACTTGAAACAAATGAAGCGACAGCTTTATCTACTTTCTTTTTAGCAAAACCTTTTTCAGTTAAGTTAGAACAAAACTTAGCAACACGACTACCAAGTAAAAAGATAACAAGCGCAACAACAGCTTGTATACCGTAGTGTAAAATTAGGCCTGAATTATCGTTAAGCCAATTAAGTACTGAATCCATATTTACTCCAAATGTTTTTTATTAAGCGTTTTCGGGCATTATTATACATTAATTTACAATTTACTCTCATGAAATAATGAATTAATACTATTAAATGCAAGTATATTCTATTTTTTAGAGGCATTTATGCGATAAAACATAGCCTACTTTGAAAAAATATTAACGACTAAATACTAATTATATTTGCCTGATTTAAATTATTTTAATTTATTTCACTTTTGGGCTTCACAACAATTATTATTTTATGTATTATGCGCGCCACACCAAACAAGGTGTGTGTAGTGGCGGTTGTAGCTCAGTTGGTAGAGCCCCGGATTGTGATTCCGGTTGTCGCGGGTTCAAGCCCCGTCAATCGCCCCACTTTTTCTCCTAGTAATACCCTTTATTTATATTTCAATAATCTCCCTAAATTATCTTTTTATATCCTATACAGAATATCTAACCTTTGTTACCCAAATTAATTACTATTTTAAGCTAAAGCAGTTTATCAGCAACCTCTTCTGTTTTAATAAGTTTAATTAGAAAATTTATTAAACAAGTATTTAGCCTAAATTAAATAACATTTATTTAACCAATGTGATTATATTGGCTGTACTTAAGTACAAAAAGTGCTAAATTTCTAGTACATACATCTCTTTTTATACAAAACATCAAACTTCTACTGGGATATAAAATTAAGCATGATTAAACAGGTTTTAAGAAATTTACTGTGTAGTTGTTTAGCTGTAATGAGCTTTAACTCATTGGCTCAAAGCAATGATGAATATAATAAGCTACTGATTGAACTTCAAAAATTAGTTTCTGAAAAAAAATATACTCAGGCTTATCAAAAAAGTAATAGTGAATACCAGTACCTGGGTGAACCCGTATACGATTTTTTACTAGGGATCTCTGCACTTAAAACAGGGCATGCGGCGCCAGCTGTATTTGCCTTTGAACGCGTGGTTGAAAATAATCCTAGATGGTATGAAGCTCGCTTGTACTTAGTTCGTGCTTATTTAACAGTTAATAATTTACCTGCTGCCGATACTCAAGCTTTAATACTAATTAACTCACCTAATACACCTAATAACATAAAATCTTCAGCACAGTCGTTACTTGATACAACCACACTTAAAAAACAAGAAGCTAGGCGTTCTTATAAGCAAAATATTGAGCTTGCCCTTGGCGTAGATGGCAACGTAAACGCAGGTACTGCAGAAAATACGATTATAATTCCTAATATTGGTGAGTTTTTGTTATCGCCAGAAAGTAAAAGTACGCAAGACAACTATGCACGACTTAATTACAGAGGAAAGTACTCTCACCCTATTGACCAAAAAAGCTTAATCACTTTAAGTATTGATACCGGGTGGTACAAGTTTGAAGAACTCAGTCAATACGATCGTTTAAATGCGCACATGAATGCCGCCTATCAATATAAACAAAATGACATAAGTTGGTTTGCACGAGTTGCTACCACTCCGTTGATGCTTGACGGTGAACTTTATCGTACTGAATCAGCTTTAACGGCCGGAGCTAATTTTACGCTAAATAAACAAGTTAATTTATTTAGCTCTGCGACTGCTGGTGTTTTGAATAATAGGTTTGATGAAAAGCTCGATAATTCGTTTTATACATTAAATGCAGGTGCTAGCTATGCAACTAATCAATGGTTTCAAAGTTTAAGCGTTAACGCCAAAAACGAAAAAGCCGATATTACTGAAGGCGAATTTAATAGCCGAAATATTACTAGCTTGTACTACCAAGCAAACACTCAGCTGGCTCAACATTGGCAGTTGTTGTCTCTTGCTGGATACCAATGGATTAATTATAAAGAAGATCACCCTTTATTTTTACAAGAACGTGCCGATAACCTCTTTATGCTTTCGACTACTGTTCGCTATTTAGTTAATCGTGATTTAGCAATACAGTTGGCTGCAAACTATCAAGATAAATCCAGTAATATTTCTTTATTCGAATATGACCGTTTAGATATCAATTTAAGCGCTTCTTACTCATTTTAATTTAAGGTATTTATGAAACATTTACTCCCTGTAATTACCACTTTACTGTGTGTAAGTTTTTATACGCAAGCAAATGATCCTGCTGGTAAAACTATTTTAGCGCGAGGCTCAGTACTTGCGGTTGATGGAAGCTCTGAACAACAACGACAGTTGCAGCGCAGAGATACCGTTTTTGGTGTAGATCGCATTACGACTGGAGAGAAAAGTAAAGCGCAGTTTTCGATGTCGGATGGTGGTTTAATCGCTTTAAAAGAAAATTCAGAACTAAATATTGCTAACTACGAATTTGATGCTAATACCCAACAAGGCTCCGCGTCCATTGAGTTACTTAAAGGCGGTTTGCGCTCTATTTCAGGTGTGATTAAAAAAAATGGCGGCTCTTATAGTGTAAAAACTCCCGTGGGCTCTATTGGTATACGTGGAACACATTTTGAAGTTCAGCTCGTTGAAGGCAATGTATTTTTAGCTGTATGGGATGGCGCAATAGATTTAACGTTAGAAAATAGTAGCGTAGTTTCTTTGGGTGATAACGAAGCATTTTCGTTTGCGCAAATTACAGCCACTGGTGAAGTATTAAAAACGACGCGTGCGGCACGTGTGTTTGATCAAAATATTGTAACGATCGATCCTAAAGATGACAACGAAGAAGAAACTGAGCAAGTAGCTGCAACTGAAGTTGAAGTAAATGCCTTTGAAACAGATGCAGATGCTATGGATGTATATTCTGAACAACAATTTCAAACAGTTAGCAGCGCGTCTTTAGTTGATCAGATAGCTCAGCGCCAAGGTGTATTTAACTATGAAGCATCAAGCTTTAATGTAAATTCGAGTGTAGGTGCTGTTACTGACTTTGCTATGACTATGGCCGTTGATTTTGATAATGGCACAGTGCCTGATGGCGAAATTAGTTTTAATGATGCCGGCGGAAATTGGTATGCAGCCTACAGCGGCTTAATAAATTTAAGCGAACTTGAGCTGGCCGTTACATTTGCATCCCATGGTAACAATAAAGCCGAGGGCGATGTTGATGCAATATTTTTGAATGACCTAGACAACATTACTGGCAACTTTAATCTTAACGAAATAAATAATCCTGATGTAAATGCTAGCGGTTCTTTTAAATTAGAACCATAAACACATTGGATACAAAGCTTTTATTATGGAGTATTTAAAATGACAGCAAAAAATATATTTTTGCTTGGTTCTATGGTGTTTTTGTTAAGTGCTTGTGGAGGTTCAGAAGAAAGCCCTTCTCAAGAAGCTATAAAATCACCTACAGCTGAAGTAATACCGCCAACGGTGACTAGCTATATAAATTTGGCTGGTGTTATAGCGAGTAATCAAACCAAGAGTACAAAAGTTTTAGGTGCTGTCACTTCAAGTAGAGGAGTTGTTGGAGCAAGTTTAGCTAATACTCGCGCTAATATTGTTTTTCCACAAACAAACGACACCGTACAAGGTAATGTTTCTTTTTTACTTGAAGCTTCGGATACTGATGGCATTGCTGAAGTTAATTTAGTACTCCCTAGCGTTAATAAAAGCATATCACTTTGTTCTTCTGATTGTGGTGTTGACTACGAAAAGTCAATTATAGGCCTCAGTCCTGCGCTTTATGGCGTAACTCCAGGGGAAATACGTCTTGAAATATGGATAACTGACACTTTAAATAATCAAGCACTTGCTGATGCAATCACTTTTAACTGGCAACCATATCAAATTGAAGGTGTTACAGCACAACGAGACGAAGATAATATTAATCTTTCGTGGCAAGC
This sequence comes from Pseudoalteromonas sp. 5Ae-yellow, assembly GCF_014077565.1. Lineage (NCBI taxonomy): Bacteria > Pseudomonadati > Pseudomonadota > Gammaproteobacteria > Alteromonadales > Pseudoalteromonadaceae > Pseudoalteromonas > Pseudoalteromonas sp. 5Ae-yellow. The sequence continues at coordinate 2,336 of NZ_JACGWD010000018.1, read as the reverse complement.
CAACCCCGAACTTAATCGTTACAACGTTTATATTGCAACTCAAGCTGGAGTCTCATCTACTAATATTAATGAATTAGAGAATGGGCAACAATTTTTAAGTATTCAAGATACTGCATTAAGCATTACCGAGTCACTTACTAATAAAAGTTACCAAGTACTTATTACCGGTGTTGATGGCAGTGGTGAAAGTGGTTTTGCTAATATAATAAACATAGCGCCAGTGGGTGGAGAGCTTGCATTTGCACCAGAGGCAAATGCCGATCAGTTTCAGATAAGTGAAGATCAAACTCTGCAAGGTAACGTACTAACGAATGATACGAATCAATACAGTGGCGATTTACGTGTAAATGCAGATGCATTAATTCTACCGCAGCATGGCACTCTTAATATAAATGAAAATGGGGATTTTACTTATATCCCTATTGCAAACTTTAATGGTGAAGATGCCTTTAGCTATCAAGTTGCTAACGAGCTAGGTATGACAGACACCGCAGTTGTAGAGATAACCATTTTAGCTGTTAACGACGCTCCTATTGCGCTTGATAATACTTACAGCGTTACAAACAATGGAACCTTAGTTGTCCTATCGCCAGGCTTACTTATAAACGATAGCGATATAGACTTAGATGACTTAACTGTTGATACAACGCCGGTTAGCGAACCAACAAGAGGACAATTAACCCTTTTTGATAATGGTGGCTTTGAATACCAAGGCGAGCAAAATATGCAAGGCCAAGACAGTTTTCAGTACAGAGTTGTTGATGCACAAGGTGCTCAGGCTATTGCAAATGTAACCATTGTAAGTTCAAACACTAACGTAGCCCCTGTAACAAACAATGATAGCTATAGTTTAAGCGAAGATGAAACACTTGTGGTTACAGCAGCCAATGGTGTGCTTAGTAACGATACTGACCCAAATAATGACAGTTTTTCAGTTGATGAAACGTTTATGGTGGCACCCACACATGGCCAACTATTATTAGCAACTGATGGCAGCTTTAGTTATGTGCCGGATGCTAATTTTAATGGTGTTGATCAATTTCAATATCAAGCTATAGACTCATTAGGTGCAACCTCTACAGCCACAGTAACTTTAGTAATAAACAGCGAACCCGATAACCCTGTTGCACAAAATGATGCCTATCAATTTAGCAAAAATAAACTATTTGAAGTAACAGTACAAAATGGCTTGTTAATTAACGACTTTAATATTGAGGCTGGTGATTTATCGGTTAATACCACGGCAATTAATACAACTCAAAATGGCGAACTAACATTAAATGCTGATGGCTCGTTTACCTATCAGCCAGACTTAGGTTTTATTGGTGTAGATAGCTTTACCTATTCAATTTCAAATGAGCAAGGTTTAACTGCAACAGCTCAAGTAACCTTAAGTGAAAGCGGCGTTAATACTTTTCCAGAAGCCAATGACGATCAATATACGTTAGACGAAGACAGCTCTGCCTCTTTTTTAGATGTGCTAGCTAACGACACTGATGCAGATGGCGATACAATAAGTATTTCTAATATAGAAAATACTGCTGGTGAAGCGACTATTGTCGCCGGAAAAATACAGTTTACTCCACCAGCAAATTTTTCAGGTGAAATAGTACTAACTTATACCATTACTGATGGTTATAGCACTGGTAATGAAGGTATAAACGACAGAACAGCAAGTGTGACGATTACTGTTACACCCGTTAATGATGCCCCTACTGCAAATGCTGACTCAGCAACGATGAACGAAGATGCTCCTGCGTTATTAGTTAACGTATTAGCTAACGACTCCGACATTGACGGCGATACTCTTGTGATAACAGCCGCTACTGCAGATAGAGGTTCTGCATCTGTTGTTGATAATAAAATCCAATATACGCCTGCTCCGAATACAAATGGAACCGCAATTATTAACTACACAATAAGTGATGGTAACGGCGGTACTGCAACTACTAACTTAACAATTACTATTATTCCCGTAAACGATGCTCCAATAGCAAACGCAGACTCAGCTACAATAGATGAAGATGCAGCGCCAATACTAATAAACGTATTAGCCAATGACTCAGACGTGGATGGCGACAGCCTTACCATGAGCACAGCATCAGCTAATATTGGCTCTGTATCAGTGGTTGGCAATCAAATTCAATATATACCGGCAGCCGACGACAACGGCTTAGCAACAGTTACTTATAATGTTAGTGATAGCAATGGCGGCGCCAGTACAGCAACGTTAACTATCACTATTACACCTGTAAATGATGCTCCAATAGCAAATGCTGACACGGCAACTATGGCGGAAGATGCAGCGCCAATACTGATAAACGTATTAGCCAATG
>NZ_JACGWD010000151.1:0-1293 GCF_014077565.1 Pseudoalteromonas sp. 5Ae-yellow | reverse complement strand
GAGGGCGTTCAGAATTCTGTGTCAGCCTAAGTTGCTAAATATCTAGCACACCATCTAACCTACCTTCGAAGTGGATGGCCAATTGCGACAATGTCAGATTCCAATTATGGATTGGCATTGTCCATTTCTTCGAGGCATTCAATATGCCTGCATACAATAATTTCATCAAGCTGTTTTCATTAGGGAATGCTCCCTTAGTCTTGGTGAGTCGTCTAAACTGACGATGTACAGCTTCAATTGCATTTGTGGTATAAATAGCTTTTCGCACGTAATCTGGATACTTGAAGTAAACCGACAGATTGCCCCACTTTCGACGCCAAGACTCGATAACGATAGGGTATAACTTGCCCCATTTGGCATCTAATTCGGCGAGAGCGGCTTCTGCTGCATCTTTAGTGGCTGCCTTATAAACGGGTTTCAAGTCAGCCATAAACTCTTTTTGGTGCTTTGAAGCAACATACTTCATCGAATTACGAATTTGATGAATAACGCACTCCTGCACTTCGGCGTCAGGATAGATTGTTGCTATTGCTTCAGGGAAGCCTTTTAGTCCATCAACACAGGCAATTAAAATATCGGATACACCACGATTATGTAAATCTGTTAATACTGATAGCCAATAGTTAGCCCCTTCACTTTCAGAGATATATAAACCAAGTAACTCTTTGCGGCCCTCGATATTGACACCTAGTACGGTATAAATAGCCTTACTCACGTAGCGCCCATTTTCTTTAATCTTATAATGAATAGCATCAAGCCAGATAAACGGGTAAAGCGTGTCTAAGCTGCGCGCTTGCCATGCTTTAAGCTCTGGTATCAGTTGGTCTGTTACGGCAGTGATGGTGGCCTCTGATACCTCAACGCCATACATATCCTGTATGTGGCCTCGAATATCTCGGTAGCTCATACCTAAAGCAAACATAGATAGGATTTTCTCATCAATTTCAGGCGTTAACTTGGTTTGGTTCTTTTTAACAAGCTGAGGTTCAAACGAACCTGAACGATCTCTGGGCGTTTCAAGTTCGAATTGACCTATGGATGACTTAACTGTTTTTTTGGTTGAACCATTTTTACGGTTAACTTGGGTCTCAGATTCTAAATGCTGCTCTAATTCAGCTTTAAGAGCCGCTTCGGTGAGTTGTTTAATTAATGGTGTTAGAACACCGTCTTCGCCAGTAAGGCCTTTACCAGCTTGAAGTTCAGCTAATGCTTTGTTGAAGTCGAAAGATTGAGTCATGTGTCACTCCTGTTTTCTTAATAATACTGAAATGACACAGATTTCTAAACACTACC
>NZ_JACGWD010000120.1:0-6421 GCF_014077565.1 Pseudoalteromonas sp. 5Ae-yellow | reverse complement strand
AGTTTCTGAGAATAGAAAGTCAGGGCCTTATCTACGGAGCAGTATTAAATACTAGACGCACAGGCAAGCTCACTGACTTCGATGTGATAAATGATAGCTAATCATTTATCAATGAGAGATACAAGACGCAGAGCTAATTACGGTAAAAGCGCAGCGATTAATTAATACCGCCGATGTTGTTTTATACGATTGGTTAGTAAGCGATGATTTATTAAAAACGCTTCCTAAAAAAGCACAGCGAGTATTTGTAGGTAAACGTGCTGGTAAGCATTCGATGACCCAAGCTAACATTTGCGAACTACTGGTTAAATACGCACAACAAGGCTTAAACGTAGTGCGTTTAAAAGGCGGCGATCCGAGTATATTTGCATGTATTAACGAAGAAGCCGATGCGCTAACTAAGCATAATATTAATTTTGCGATTGTTCCGGGTGTAACAACGGCTTGTGCTACTTCTGCTTATACAGGTATTCCGCTAACAGCACGCGATGTAGCGCGTAGTGTTACATTTTTAACGGCGCAGTTTGCCGATCCTAACAAGCAACCTCATTGGCAAAATTACGCGTTTATGCCAGGAAACAACAACCCTACTTTAGTGGTTTATATGGGGCTTTCGCGCTTACAATCGCTAAGCAACGGTTTGCAATCAGTGTGCTGGCCAAGTAATACACCCATTGCACTAATAGAAAATGCCACTACCACTAAGCAAAAAGTAATTACCAGTACGCTTGAGCATGTTGTAAATGAGTATGCTAAACACAACCTTCAAGGCCCTACCCTAATTATGATTGGCGAAGTAATAAATCATAAAATGGCTATCAGCCCAGAGTTACTAAACAGTATTAATGTTAACGCAAGATAGATAATGAATAATGCACTTTTCGCGCTTACTACCTCCCCAGGAGTAGGCGCTTTTTTTGTTTTTAATTTGGGTTCAAGTTGTGTGCAATAACATGTTTAAATGCACCAAATAAGTTAAAAGTAATGGCAATTTAAATTATAGAAATACAGTGATAAACAAAAATTATACTTTAAGCAATTGTATTAGCTTGATTTTAAATTCAATGATGAAATTTATTAATGATTGGAACAGTGGTTGCACTTTAAAAACAAAAAAGTGTGGAATAATACCAATGGCGACAAGCAATCCTCTCACAAAACAGTTTTTATTAGCGGCTAAATATCAAGAAATACATGCCCTAAAGCAATTACAAAACAGTTGTGCCTCGCTTACTAAATTAGGCGATTTTGTACACCAGTTACAAAAAGAGCGCGCGATGAGTAATATATTTTTGGCCTCAAATCGCGAGCGATTCAAAAGCCAATTACAAGAGCAGATCCCTTTAAGCAACAGCGCACAAACTAATTTTTATGATTCACTTAAGCTAACATTTATAAACGACAACGCCGATACTGGCCATACTCGGTTATTTAATTTAATTACGTATAGCTTGCAAGCACTCGACGCATTACCCGTCTTGCGAAACCAAATAGCACAACAAAATATTAGTGCAGTGCATGCTACTCAGTCATTCACTCAGTTAATTGCTAGTTTACTCAATATTATTTTAGAGGCAGCCGATGGCGCAAGCGATCCCAAAATAACGCGCTTATTAGTCGCATTTTTTAATTTTATGCAAGGTAAAGAATACGCAGGACAAGAGCGAGCATGTGGTGCTCAAGCATTTGCAGCGAGTAAATTTACCACAGAGCAAAAACAACAACTCGCGCATTTTGTACAAGAGCAAAACCACAGTTTTGACTTTTTTAATGAATACGCCGATGCGCACCTTTTAAAATGTTTTGGCACACTAACAACACATCAGGTTAATAATCAGGTAGAGCAACTGAGAAGTTTACTGCAAAAGCTCGATGATGAGAACGCTCAACCGCTCTCACAACTGAGCGAAGTATGGTACGAGGTAACCACTACGCGCATAGATATAATGCACAAAATTGAACAAAATATAGCAGATCAGTTAATTGATACCGCAGCAATGCAAATAGCCTGTGCTCAACGTAGCTTAAATACAAATAAGCAGGTACTTAATAATATGGCAGAGCAACACATAGCCCCTACTTTTGGGCAATTAGCTATTAAGCAACAAGAGCCAGAAGTAAGCCAAAACATTGCGGCCGATAAGCTCAATAGTAATAAAAGTATGTACGATTTAATTATCGAGCAAAGCCAACATATTAAACAAATAAACCAAGCGTTACTTGATGCCAAAAAAGTTATTAGTGAGCAAAAAGTTATTCATCAAGCCAAGTACATACTTATTGAGCAATTAAAACTCACTGAAGAGCAAGCCCATAAACAGCTACAAAAACAAGCGATGGATTAGATGAAGCAGACGAGCTTCGATTGCCACAAAGTGCTTATTACTTTAATTCACAAACATCGATTGATGCTATTTTAGATACTTGGATGGAATTTTCGATCATTCTAAATTCACTAAATCGCAGCATGGGACTTGCCGATGCCTACCCATTTGTACTTACTCAAGCGGTGCGAACTAAGTTATCTTTCATCCATCATGCCATTCATAACAGGCTCAATTTAATGCCTGATTTGAGCATTGGAAAAGTGTAATAAAATAAGCTCAGTCCAAAAAACATTTTAATAAAGAGCCATTTATTCTTGCTATGACTTTTCATGCATAGGTAGGTGGCTTTTTTATGATGAGAAAAAAGCCGTAAAAATAGTATATCCCCAACTTTCTCGCTGAAGCTTTGTTAGTTTGTCACAGCGAGATTATTCTTAAGTCGACTTATGATTTTTTCTTGGTAAATACTAACTGTAGAAAACTTTTGTATTGAAACAAATAAATCCGCGAGCTTTTCGTTTGAGATATCAGAGATATTAATCCCTTTATATAAAATAGGCGCATTATTTTGTCTGGTTAAATTATCCGACAGTAAAAGATTTAATTTCACTGTACGTGCTAACTCTTCTTGATACAGAAAAAATTCTCTTAAATGTGTACTGACTATATCGTCTGGTTTTGATCTGTCTATCATCAAAATTTCGTCAATTAATCGGTTTAACCTGCTGCGAGACTCTATTGCTTCGTCGAGAATATCTAACCAATTAAGCTCTGTACTTGATAGTAAAGCTAAAAAATACACCGTTCGAGCTTTATTGTAATTAATAAAACCAGGCCACATAACATCTTCGCTAGATATTCTAAGTGCTTTATCAAACTGCTCAGCGGCAGATTTAAGATACATACTTACTTCTTCAAGTATTGATGGCTCTATAGTATTAATATTTTTTTGAGCCAACTCTAAACCATCAATCGACAAAATATCTACAGAGTTCATATTTAGCGACTCTCGTAATAAATGCATGCCTTTTTTGTTGTAATACAAACCTAGGTAATTATGGTAAATAGTTTTTGTCACTGGATTACGAAGAATTGGACCTCTCACATGAAGTAAGTCTGCATGAATATTAAAATTATCATCAGCTACAAAATTTTGGTAAGACACAACAGCTTTAAATAGCTTTATTGTTTCCGTTATTTGAATTGAATTACCTTTACTCACCGAGTGTAATATTTCACAGCGCCTATCAACTTCTGACAAAATTGTATCCATACGCTTTTTATAAAGTACTTTGTTAGTTTCTGATGCATTAAAAACAGCTGGAAATAAAACAATTAGGTCAATTATATATTGCAGGGTATCGGCAAAAAGAACGGCGGTTTCTGACTCTTTTTTTAGTTTATGCTCAATAGAGTCAAAAATTTCTTTCTCTAGTGTATTTTCATCTTGGGACTTAAACTGGTTAATCAACTCTGGAAGTGAGGTTACGTAATTTTCATTATCTAAAATGTTACCTTCCATTTTGCTAATATTATTTACACTATCAATTGATGTATATGTTCTAACAGTAATAAATAAAGCTAATACGGCTATACAAAAGCTTACTGTTGATATGGTAAAGCTTAGTAAATCTTTACCTTCTTTTAAATCATATACCCATACAGCAAGAAAAGCTGAAAGTAGAACAAGTAATAATATTGTAAAATATAACATTTTTGATGTGCGCATATGTCTTCCAGACTTGGGTCGAGCTAACAATCTAATATTGCTGATTTATAACACGAAAAACGCAGACTTCACACGCAAACTGAGAGTTACATAAGTTATTTATTATCGAGCTATAAAGCCTTTACTGAACGTAAATAATTAAATATCTGTATCACTCTTCCCACTTGCCCAGCGCTTGTTTGTCACTTTGTTTAAACTTAACCCAATTTGATGAGTCTTTAAAGTGCTCTTTTTTCCAAAACGTGGCATGGTTTTTTAAGTAATCCATTATAAATTGTGCGCCTTCGAACGCGGCTTGGCGATGGCGGCAAGTTACGCCTACAAATACAATTTGCTCGCCAAGTGCTAAGTAACCAACGCGATGAATAATGCATATTCTCGCCAGTTGCCAGCGAGTTTGTGCTTGCTCTGCAATAGATTGAAGCAGTTGCTCGGTCATACCAGGGTAGTGCTCAAGCTCAAGTGCAATAACATTATCGCCACTGCTGAACTCTCTTACCAAACCTGTAAAGGTGACAACAGCGCCATCGCTTTTGTTATTACTACAAAGCGTATTGTGCTCGTTACCTACATTAAAATCATTGGTTTGTACTAGAATATGTATGCTCATTAGCCACCTGTAACCGGCGGAAAAAAGGCAAGCTCATCCCCTGCTTTCACTATTTCGTCGCTTGATGACATAGTTTGGTTAAGCGCTGCAAGTAGCTCACGCTCCTCAAGCCACGGTTGCCAATGCGGGTATTGGCTCACTAATTTTAATTTAAGCTCTGAAATAGTAAGCGACTGCTCAATCTCAAGGCTTAATTTACTGCACTTTAACCGCTCTTTTAGTTGCCCAAAAAATAATATCTCTACATTTTGGGCGCTAGATATTGCATCGTTTGGATTAATCGCGTTGCCAACTGCCATTTTTGCCCCCAGCTTTTTGAGTAACGCGCATACCGCTAATTTCCATTAGTGGGTCGGCTGCTTTACACATATCAAACAAAGTAAGCGCAGCAACAGATACCGCTGTTAACGCTTCCATTTCGACCCCAGTTTTACCGGCAAGTTTGCAGTAGCTGGTTATTTTAATTTGGCTGTTTGCTTCATCAAGTTCAAAATCAACAGCGACTTTAGTAAGTGCAAGCGGATGACAAAGCGGGATTAAATCGGCGCACTTTTTAGCGCCTTGAATACCCGCAATACGTGCCACGCCTAACACATCGCCCTTTTTGTTTTGATTGAGCATTACTTGCTCAAAGGCAAGCTTACTCATGCTAATAAAGGCTTCAGCTGAGGCATCGCGCAAGGTTACGTCTTTGAGCGATACATCAACCATATTAGCTTGGCCGTTTTCGTCAACGTGGCTCAACATACTATTGCTCACGCGATTCACACTTTTTACCAATGGTAATGTGCGGTACAAAGTTACACGGTTTATGCATTGAGTTAAGTTGATCTTTTATAATGCCTGTCCACGCTGTTTTACATGCGCCTGTTGAGCCTGGCATGCAAAAAATAACGGTGTTGTTAGCAAGCCCTGCCAATGCACGAGACTGAATAGTTGAATTACCAATTTCGCCGTACGATATATGTCTAAATAGCTCACCAAAGCCGTCTACACTTTTATCAAACAGCGGTGCAAATGCCTCAGGTGTTGAATCGCGTTCAGTAAAACCTGTACCGCCAGTCACTAAAATAGCATGAATGGTGTCATCGGCTATCCACTGCGATGCAATAGCGCGCATTTGGTAGACATCATCTTTAACAATTTCTTTATCCGCTAAGTGATGACCCGCCTCAGTTAGCGCTTTAATTAAGTAATGACCAGAAGTATCGGTAATCGCATCGCGCGTGTCGCTTACGGTAAGTACGGCAATGTTTAAAGGTATTTGTGTATCGCTTGTGTGGCTCATAATGTTTTTCTCAATTGATTAATGCTTTGGTCAAAATGCTCATTTACAGCTTTAAATTGCGCCGGTGTATTGGTGTTTATTAATGCATGCGCTTTATTACATAAAAGCGTTTGCACACCAATGCTTTGGGTAAACTGTTTTATTGATTTATGACAGTTTGCGTTTGTGAGTATGTGTTTTAAATGATTTTTTACACTGCTTGTATTACGAATATACAGCGGTAGCGGTTCATTTTCAAAGTGCCAAGCCTGTATTTGTGACTGATTTAATTGATTGTTCATACTTTGTACGTTATTTGTCTGAGAAGCCAGCACTATTGTGCTTAACAAACTACTTGTGAGTCATAGGTAGGTACTTAAGAAAAATATTAAGTACAGCCTTAAAAATTTGGCTCTACCCCATACTGAAATACTCCTGTTTTTCGATCGCGTTTGGGGTGTGCCCTAGCTGCATTTTTCCTCAGAAAG
>NZ_JACGWD010000164.1:0-748 GCF_014077565.1 Pseudoalteromonas sp. 5Ae-yellow | reverse complement strand
TCCATGTCCCGTCTGTTAACATTAATCTTGGCATGTAGGTTCGGTGTAAAGTTTTCTGGCGAATTCAATTATACCTTATCTTCATGCTGTTTGTTTTTCATACCACAAAGATCAACACGCCCTAATATATCGCTTTTTTCTTCCTTACTGAGGCGTTTATTGCTAACCTCGCGTTAACGTTTTTACTTAAACAAATTTTTGCTAACGGAATAATTATGCTCAAAAAAAATATCACTGTTTATCGGGATGGCAATCAGTGCAAATGCTGTTGCTAAAGGTGGCGTATCACCTTATTTATCTTTAAATCAAGCCCCAGAACTTGAGCACCAAGTACAACGACTTTTAGCCGTAAGTAAAAACACACATATTATGAGCAAGCCTTATAAAGCGCACGATATTTACAGAGTGCTGCAAACAGTAAGGCATACTTACCCAGAACTATATCAAACACTTTCATACCAACTTAGTCCTTATATTCAAAGCGATGCAGGTACATTTGCAAAAGTCACACTTGCTGCAGGCACTAAAGATAAGACGCTACCTAATCAACGAGGCCAAACGACTAAAACCAACTTAATTATTGAAGGTGGCGCCTATGCTAACTTTGGGCGTTACTTTGGTGTCATAGGTAGGTACTTAAGAAAAATATTAAGTACAGCCTTAAAAATTTGGCTCTACCCCATACTGAAATACTCCTGTTTTTCGATCGCGTTTGGGGTGTGCCCTAGCTGCATTTTTCCTCAGAAAG
>NZ_JACGWD010000057.1:0-31125 GCF_014077565.1 Pseudoalteromonas sp. 5Ae-yellow | reverse complement strand
AGCACTACGTGCTTGTCATTAATTCTTTGCACCTAATTTGCTTGGTGACAATAGCGTTTTGGACCCACCTGATTCCATGCCGAACTCAGTAGTGAAACGAAACAGCGCCGATGATAGTGTAGCATTTTCTATGTGAAAGTAGGACATTACCAGGCTTCAAATTCAGTCGAAGGACTTTAACCTTAATAATTAAAATAAGAAAATTGAAAAGAATTTTCTTGGTGACAATAGCGTTTTGGACCCACCTGATCCCATGCCGAACTCAGTAGTGAAACGAAACAGCGCCGATGATAGTGTAGCATTTGCTATGTGAAAGTAGGACATTACCAGGATTTAATTAAGAGAAACCTGTTACAGTAATGTGACGGGTTTTTTGCTTTCTGAAATTTTGTAAATAGTCCATGGCGAACTCAGTGGCGAAATAAAATAGTTCTAAGGCGAGCCCCGCAGAAGGACGCCCAGACACAAAGATAGTGTAGCATTTGCTATGTGCCTCTCCACCGCTGTGGCACTACGACATTACCAGGATTTAATTAAGAGAAACCCGTTACAGTAATGTGACGGGTTTTTTGCTTTTTGGAATTTTGTAAATAGTCCATGCCGAACTCAGTGGCGAAATAAAATAGTTCTAAGGCGAGCCCCGCAGAAGGACGCCCCGACACAAAGATAGTGTAGCATTTGCTATGTGACTCTCTACCGCTGTGGGCAGTACGACATTACTAGGATTTAATTAAGAGAAACCCGTTACAGCAATGTGACGGTTTTTTTGCTTTTTAAAATTAAGAAAAACATCCCCCTTTAAATTCAACAACAAAACTAGTTGCGTCTATTCGCGCGTGCTAAAATCCAATTTTTATGAATGATGATATAGAGGTCTAGTTTGCCTACAGCTGATTACCAAAAGGTGCTTGATGAAATAGCACATGAAGTACGCCCTTTATTATCACAAGGAAAAGTAGCTGATTATATACCGGCCCTTGCAGAGGTCGATCCTGAGCAATTTTCTATCGCTATTTATACAACTGATGGTAAAACTGTATGTGCGGGGGATTGCTCTCAACGTTTTACCATTCAGTCTGTTTCAAAAGTTATGACACTTACTATGGCACTGCAACGTTATGGTGATGAACTTTGGCATCGAGTTGGAAAGGAGCCTTCAGGTACTGCCTTTAATTCGCTTACACAGCTTGAGTTTGAAAAAGGGATCCCTCGTAACCCTTTCATAAATGCAGGCGCAATTGTAACGTGTGATGCGTTATACAGCCGCTTATCTGCACCAATGCACTCTATGCTCGAGACCTTTAGGTTGTTAGCTGGTAATAGAGGGATAGTGATTGATAAAAAAGTCGCTAATTCTGAGTATGAATTTAGGCATCGTAATGCGGCTATGGCACATTTAATGAAGTCGTTTGGTAATTTCGAAAATGAAGTCGATGATGTTTTATGGTCTTACTTTAACTTTTGTTCTATTGAGCTCAACTGTATTGAATTAGCCAAAGCTTATAATTTTTTAGCAAATAAAGGTGTTGATAATCGATCGGGCGATCGTGTTTTAAGTAGCCGTCAAAATAAGCAGCTTAATTCGCTATTATTTACCAGTGGCTTATATGATGCTGCGGGGGATTTTGGTTACAGAGTCGGTATGCCAGGTAAATCGGGAGTGTCAGGGACTATTTTAGCTGTGTTACCAAATAAGTTTACTGTAGCTGTTTATTCTCCGGGGCTTAATTCGTTTGGTAACTCCGTTGCAGGAATAGCAGCATTAGAACTGCTATCTAAAAAGCTCGATATTTCTATTTTTTAGGAAATCGATAGGGAGCAATAATTGCTCCCACCGTTATTTATTGTTCCCAATAAACTTGTTCTAAACAATCTTCGCGCTCTGGTAAACCACGAGATAAACGCGGAGAGTGCTGAACTAATACTTCATAGCTCGCTCGGTTAGCATATTTACTAATTTGCGATAGTGACGAGTAAGTAATAGCTTGTTGCTGATGTTTAGCTGAGTTTGCCACATTAAGCTTATGGTAAACATTCGCTGACAAATCATGTAGTACAGCCGCAAGTGCGCAGTCACCTGCACCATTGGTGTTTTTTATTGAATCAGGTCCACCCATAAATGGGGCCGTATGACTATATGCTCTGATAGGTTCATCACACTCATCTTTACGCATAGCTCGTGAGAATTCGTAACGGTTAAAATCAGGTATGGCGCCTGGTAGTAACGGGTATTCGGTTTCACGCTTTAAGCTTTCGTCTACGTAGCCGGCCATAAATAAGCCTTTTTCGCCAGCGGTACAAATAACTAAGTCTACCCAATCAAGTGCTTTATCAGCAGCTAGAAGAGGATCTTCAAAACCTGTAATAGCTAAACCTTCTTCTTCGTTCATAGCAAGAATATCAACATGCTTTTCAACAAAGTTTGCCCACCAAGTAGGGTCTTGTTCAATTAAGAACTTAGTACCGAGTGTAAGCACAACTGGCACACCTGCGTCATTAGCGTATTTTACCGCTTGCATAGTGGCTTCAGTCATTGTTTCGCTACCTTGAGTACGCATAAGATAGGCACTAATCACTAACGCTGATGAATTCTCAATAAGGTCTTTATCGATAGATTCAGGACGTAAGTGATTCATTAGGCCAGCACTTATAGCAAAAGTACGCTCACCGGTTTCATCAATTAATGTAAAACAACGGCCTACAGGCCCATCAACTGGTTGAAGGTAGTTTAAGTCTACACGGCTTGAGGTATTACATAAAAAACGGTAAGCGTAGCTACCTATTTTTATATTTTCGCTCATTACGCCTAATAAAACTGAGCGATCATCTGCAAGTACAGAGTAGTTGTGCATAGTGTTACCAATGGTTCCACCGGCAAACTCAAAATCAACCATATTGTTTAATTTTAAACGATCGTATAAGGCGTTTGTTGTATCGCTATCAATAACTTGCGACATCCCTCTACGTAGTTGAAATTCGTCAAGGAAAGCTTGATCAACTTTTGCCTCTATATCAACAACGATCTGATCGATACCCGTAATATAACTACGTTGTAATCGCTCTGTTGCGTTAAGTTGATTGGTAAGTGGATCTTTGGCTTCCACTGGAAAATAATGTTTATGCCTGCGGCGTCCAGGAAATTTCATTTGCTACCCGTGTTGTGAGCTAAATAAAAAAAGCGTGAGATTATAGCGTAAATCAGCACGAGTGAGCCATTACAAACGGGTAAATATTGTTTTATTTTTGGGATAAAGTAATGAATGGCGCACTTTAGAGTGCTAACTAGGTATAATTACAGCATAAAAGGTTATTTAAGTAGAAATAATGAACGAACCATTTGATGATTCCTACTGGATGGAACAAGCGCTTTTGTATGCAAAGCAAGCAGAGCTGCTTGATGAAATTCCGGTTGGAGCAATTGTAGTCAAAGATAACCAGCTAGTTTCAGTCGGGTATAACCGCTCAATAACGGATAATGACCCATCTGCCCATGCCGAAATGATTGCAGTGCGAGAAGCTGGAAAAGTCCTTAACAATTACCGCTTAATTGATTGCACCCTATACGTAACGTTAGAGCCTTGTTCTATGTGTGCGGGATTGTTAGTGCATAGCAGAATAAAGCGTTTAGTGTTTGGAGCAGTCGATGCGAAAACAGGGTCTGCGGGTTCAATTATGAATTTATTACAAGAGCCTAAGTTAAATCATCAAGTTGAGGTGTGCGGTGGTGTTTTGGCACAGCAGTGCGGGGATACTATTTCGAATTTTTTTAAACGTAGAAGAGCGCAAATTAAAGCAGCTAAGAAAGCTGCTCGTGATGATCAAATAAATAAGCCTAACTAAAGTTAACTAGCGATTGGCTCTATTTCTGATTCAGCCATTTGCTGCATAGCAAACATTCGGCGACGCCAGATGATTTTTTTGTGTAGTTTTCGCAACATAACACGACGACGTGTGGCCGTTGAGTAAATGACATTGCGTTTTAATCTTTGTGTGCGTCTACGTTTTAGCATGTTTTCTCCTAATGCAAGAGTGAGAAAGGCGCGGGTATATCTTATAAAATAATGATATACAATTAACACACATTAGTGATCATTTGGTGACAAGTAAACAGATATTTAATTTACTTAAATTTTGCTTACTGACATGCTCAATAAACGGGTACTTATATTAATCTTAGCCATTGTTTTCACTCGACTGTTCGGGTTCGATTATAGGTTGTTGTTTTTCTGTTTGAGCTTCATCTGCCTTACTTTTTACTTCACTTTCTTCGTTTTTCTTTAGCTCAGTATCAGTGCTCAGCTCTGTAATTGTTTCTGGCTCAGGCTCTGCAGCAATAGCATCATTTTCATCTAGCCAAACAAGTGCATCGTAATAGCGACGAATATTATCAACATATTTAACAGCTACATCGCCTCGGGCATAACCGTAGCGAGTTTTACGGTAATAGCGCTTTTTAATTAATAGCGGTAGGCGTTTTTTTACATCAGCCCACTTATCAGGGCTTGCGCCTTGCTGTTCGGTAATTATACGTGCGTCGTTAACGTGCCCCCAACCTACATTGTATCCGGCCAAAGCAAGCCATGTGCGGTCGGGTTGCGGGATACGGTCAGGAATACGTTTAATAAGCTTGCTTAAGTATTTAGCGCCACCACGAATGTTTTGCTCTGGTTCTAACCGGTTAGTAACACCTACTTGTTTGGCTGTACTGCGAGTTAGCATCATGATGCCGCGCACTCCTGTTGGTGATTTAGCGCGAGGATTCCACATAGATTCTTGATAGCTTAGTGCCGCTAATAATCGCCAGTCAAGGCTACCTGCATATTGTTCAAACCATGGCTGGTATGTTGGTAAGGTTTCTTTAATTGCTTCGATATAAGCAAGGGTATTTACATAGTTAAATTGGCGTACGTGACCAAAGTATTTTTCTTCAAGTACATAGAGCTGGTTACTTTGCTTAACGTCACCAAAAAATGGCACCAACAACGCATATAAAGAGTCGTCTTTAGATTTATTAAGTATCCATGCAATCGGGTCGTTATGGCTAACTGAAAAACCAATGCTTAAATTTGGGTGATAACGGCGAAACAGCGATAGCGTATGCGTATCAGCGAGTGTGTAATCTATCTCGCCATCAATAACTGCTTGAAGTAGTTCTTCTTCATCAAACTCTTCGCTTTCTATCCAAGTTAGATCTGGATTGTTCTTCTTCATTTTTTGTAGAGTAAGCGAGTGGCTACTTTTAGCTATAACCGTAAAGTTGCCATCTAAATCGTCAAACTCTCGAGGGCGAACGCGCCCTTGTTTATAAACTAACTTTTGGCTGATTGTTCTGTAAGTTGGTCCGTAACGGTATTGCTCTGCACGGGTTTTATTATAGGTAAGTCCTGATGCTATCAAATCTAAATCACCGCTTTCAAGGCGTTCAAACATGTCAGATAAGTTAAAGAAAGGGACTATTTCAAGCTCTACACCTAAATATTCAGCGAAGGCTTGAGATAACTCATATTCAAAGCCTTGCTCACCTTGAACGGCTTGATAATAATTACTAGCACTGGCAAGGGTACCCACACGTATTTTATTGTGTTCTTTTATTTGGGCGAGTTGAGTTGGCTGCTCTTGCATATCGCATGCACATAACAGCATAACTAAAGTAATGATTATTATTAGTTTTTCTTTGAACATTGAGTGCCCCTTAAGCTCGCCAGTCACCGTTATAGCAAAACTAAGCCATCGCGTCACTTTACCTTTTATTTTATTAACCAAAAGAGGCTATAAATAAAGCTAAAAAGTTAATTTTATGAAAAGCGTAATTTTGAGTTAAATCTGAATGCTAATTGGACTATAATGCGTGCCTAAAATATCGTTCAATCCCTAACCCCGGATGAAATTACCTATGTTGATCCTTCGTGGTGCACCAGCACTGTCAGAGTTCAGAGTTAATAAAATTTTAGCGCGTTGCCAACAATCGCAACTTCCAGTCACTAACGTATACGCCGAGTATGCTCACTTTGCCGATTTAATATCGCCGTTGAGTAGCTCCGAGCAAACCAAGCTTGAAAAACTATTAACTTACGGTCCAACTATTGCTGAGCATACCCCAGCTGGCAAACTTGTACTTGTTACACCTCGCCCAGGTACCATTTCACCTTGGGCATCTAAAGCAACCGATATTGCCCATAACTGTGGTTTAAAACAGGTTCACCGTGTTGAACGCGGTATTGCTTATTATGTTGAAGGTGACTTAAACGCAGAACAACTTGCACAAGTAATTGCGTTATTGCATGACCGTATGACCGAAGCCACGCATAGTGAGCTTGATGATGCGGCACAACTGTTTCGTAGTGATGCACCGCGCCAAATGTCGTCTGTTGATATTTTAGGCGGCGGACGCGAAGCATTAGCAATAGCTAATGTTGAGCAAGGTTTTGCCCTTGCTGATGACGAAATAGATTACTTGGTAGAAAACTTTATAAAGTTAGGACGTAACCCTAACGACATCGAATTGTTTATGTTTGCACAAGCAAACTCAGAGCATTGTCGCCATAAAATATTTAATGCTGACTGGACAATCGATGGAAAAGAGCAGCCAAAATCGCTGTTTAAAATGATTAAAAATACTTTTGAGTTAAATCCTGAAAATGTATTGTCGGCGTATAAAGATAACGCGGCAGTAATGAAAGGCTCAAAAGCGGGTCGCTTCTTCCCAAATGCGCAAGGTGAATATGCGTATCATCAAGAAGACATTGAAATACTAATGAAAGTTGAAACGCATAACCACCCAACAGCTATTGCGCCATTCTCTGGTGCGGCTACAGGCTCTGGTGGTGAAATTCGCGATGAAGGCGCAACTGGTCGTGGCTCTAAGCCAAAAGCAGGTTTAGTTGGCTTTACTGTATCAAACTTACGTATTCCAGATTACGAGCAACCATGGGAAAGCGATTTTGGTAAGCCGAGTCGTATTGTTAACGCGCTTGATATAATGACAGAGGGTCCACTAGGTGGCGCTGCATTTAATAATGAGTTTGGTCGTCCTAACTTATTAGGCTACTTCCGTACTTACGAAGAAAAAGTAACAAGCCATAATGGCGAAGAAGTACGTGGTTACCATAAACCCATTATGCTTGCCGGAGGTTTAGGTAATATTCGCTCTGATCATGTTCAAAAAGGCGATATTCCTGTTGGCGCTAAATTAATTGCGCTAGGTGGACCTGCAATGAACATTGGTTTAGGCGGTGGTGCTGCATCAAGCATGGCTTCAGGTCAATCAAACGAAGATTTAGATTTTGCTTCAGTACAACGCGAAAACCCAGAAATGGAACGTCGTTGCCAAGAAGTTATCGATAAATGTTGGCAGCTAGGTGATGAAAACCCAATTGCATTCATCCACGATGTAGGTGCTGGCGGTTTATCAAATGCGTTTCCTGAGCTTGTTAATGATGGCGGACGTGGTGGTAAGTTCCAATTACGTAGCATTCCTAACGATGAGCCAGGCATGGCACCACACGAAATTTGGTGCAATGAATCACAAGAACGTTATGTACTCGCTGTTGGCATAGAGGACTTTGACCGCTTTGAAGCTATTTGTAAGCGTGAACGTGCCCAGTACGCTGTTATTGGTGAAGCAACCGCTGAACCTCACTTAACGGTGTCAGACAGCCACTTTGAAAATAACCCTGTTGATTTACCGCTGGACGTATTATTAGGTAAAGCACCTAAAATGCACCGCGATGTAACGTCAAAGCAAGTTGTTGGTAAAGCGCTTGATACTACATTAATAAATGCAGCAGATGCAGCGCAGCGCTTAATGCGTTTACCAGCCATTGCAGAAAAAACATTCCTAATCACAATCGGCGATCGCTCAGTTACGGGTTTAGTCGCGCGCGATCAAATGGTCGGTCCTTGGCAAGTACCTGTTGCTAACTGTGCAGTAACTGCAGCAACGTATGATACTTACCACGGTGAAGCTATGTCACTCGGTGAGCGTACTCCTGCAGCATTACTCAATTACGGTGCATCTGCTCGTTTAGCTGTAGCTGAGTCGTTAACTAATATTGCCTGTGCAAACATCGGTAGCCTTGAAAACATTAAGTTATCGGCTAACTGGATGGCAGCAGCGGGTCACCCAGGTGAAGATGCTGGTTTATATGAAGCTGTTAAAGCCGTAGGCGAAGAGCTTTGTCCTGCGCTTGGTTTAACGATTCCAGTGGGTAAAGATTCTATGTCAATGAAAACGACATGGAAAGATGAAGGTGACTCACAAGAGAAGTCAGTAACATCGCCGCTTTCACTGGTTATAACTGCGTTTGGTCGTGTTGACGACGTACGTAAAACAGTCACTCCACAACTGCGCACAGATAAAGGCGATACATCGCTTATATTAGTTGATTTAGGTGCGGGTAAAAACCGCATGGGTGCATCAAGCCTTGCGCAAGTTTATAAGCAATTAGGTGATGTAACACCTGATGTTGATAGCCCTGAGTTATTAAAAGGCTTTTATAACGCAATGCAAGCGCTTGTAGCTGATAATAAGTTACTTGCTTATCATGACCGCTCAGACGGTGGTTTATTTACCACGGTTGCTGAAATGGCGTTTACGGGTCATACCGGTGTAACGGTTGATTTAGCTGGTTTAACAGGCTCTGACATTGAAGCACTTTATAACGAAGAGCTAGGTGCCGTAATCCAAGTAGCAAATGCTGATTTAGATGCAGTAAATGCGGTGTTTGAACAACATGCTATAGCAGCAATTAGCCACAACATTGGCACGCTTAACAGTGACGATACGATTATATTTAACCGTGGCGAAAATACGGTACTTAATCATACGCGTACTGAGCTTCGTACTATTTGGGCTGAAACAACGTATCAAATGCAAGCACGCCGTGATAACCCTGAATGTGCTAAGCAAGAGTTTGATGCTAAATTTGATGCAAAAGATCCAGGCTTAAACGTAAAACTTAACTTTGATTTAAACGAAGATATAGCTGCACCATACATTGCAACCGGTGCTAAACCGCAAATGGCTATTTTACGTGAGCAGGGTGTTAACTCTCATTTAGAAATGGCGGCAGCGTTTAATCGCGCAGGTTTTGCAGCTGTTGATGTACACATGAGCGACATTTTAGAAGGTCGTTTAACACTAGAACAATTTAAAGGTTTAGTGGCATGTGGTGGTTTCTCATACGGTGACGTACTTGGTGCGGGTGAAGGTTGGGCTAAGTCTATTTTGTTTAACGACATGGCACGCGATCAGTTCCAAAACTTCTTCCACCGTGAAGATACCTTTAGTTTAGGTGTGTGTAACGGTTGCCAAATGTTATCAACGTTAAAAGAGCTGATCCCTGGCACTGAACATTGGCCGCGTTTTGTAACTAATAAATCAGAGCGTTTTGAAGCACGCTTTAGTTTAGTAGAAATACAAGAGAATCCGTCTGTGTTCTTTGATGGAATGGCTGGCTCGCGTATGCCTATAGCGGTTTCTCATGGTGAAGGTCATGCTGAGTTTGCAAACGATGCAGCCACTAAAGCGGCGCTTAATAGCGGCACTGTAGCGGTTAAGTTTGTAGATAACTACGGTAACCCTACTACGCAGTACCCAGGTAACCCTAATGGTTCTCCAGAAGGTATTACAGGTATTACGTCAACTGATGGTCGCGCCACTGTAATGATGCCGCATCCAGAACGTGTATTCAGAAGCGTTGCCAACTCTTGGCATCCTGATGAGTGGATCGAGGATAGCCCGTGGATGCGTATGTTCCGTAACGCACGTAAAAATGTAGGTTAATTACATTTGCGTTTATACAAGTTAGATTCATAATCTTACTGTAAAATAAAAAAGGCTGCATTGTGCAGCCTTTTTTGATTAGTATAGTTTTAGCTAAAAGCACAAAGCATTTAAGGATAGTATGTTTAAGCGAGTTGGTTTAATTGTTGGTGTTTTATTGCTAAGTACCTTGCTGCTTAGTTATGTGTTTCGCTTGCCGTTATTACAGTGGGCTATAGCGCCTGAGCTTAAAAAAGCAGGCATTACGTTAAGTTGTCTCGATTTTTCAATTACGTCTGAACTAAATATTCATGCTGATAAAGTGTGTGTAAATTATCAAAATCAACAATTACAACTTACTGGTATTACTGCAAATACAAAGCGTGTAGATATTGAAAATGCAGTGCTAACAGTTAATTCACTCCCTAAAAGTGATAATGCTAATCAACTTGCTAAAAATCTCGATTTAGCACTTCCCTTAAACCGCCCATTAATCAATATTAAACAGCTTGTAGTAAAAAGTGATGAGCTCAATAAGCCACTTAAAATAAGCATATTAGAACCCACACTAAATAAATTTAATGTTACGGGTGATATAAACGCGAGTGCAATTTTGACTGCTAATAAAGTAAGTGGTCAGTTTGAAATTGATGACACTCTTTTAAAGCAAGCTATAAACACTAAAAATACATTAATTGCAGATGCTAATTTTAATACCCAGCAAGCGTTTAGCTTTGACGGTATAGAGCTTGAATTAAATGGCGATATTAGCTTCCAGTTTGCTCACACGTATGAGTTTTCTCATACAAATCAGCAGTGCCAGATTAACGTATTAACCACTGGTAAATTGGCGACTCATTTTAATTTAAATAGCCAAGCGTTAATGTTTAATACCGATTTGCTTAATAACAAAATTAATCTAACACCAAGCTGTACTGAGTTAATTCCACCGAGTGAATATGCAGGCTTTTTTAGCAAACAAGTTCCTTTAAATTGGCAACTTAAACTCCCTCAATCAATTCGCTTAGAGGGTAGTGAACTCAGTGTACCTGTAATTAATTTGGTGAGTGAAGGCGATAAGCTATTCGATTTTTTAATAACAGATACAACACTAAATATTACATCTCCACTTGAGTACTTACAGACAAATTTATCAGCTCAAATAAATACACCCGATATAAATAATATTAGCGTTAATGCTCAGTTATCTGGCGCTGTGATTAAAGGCGACTACGCCGTTATGCTTGAAGACTTGCCTGAGTTTGCACCTGCAACAGCGAATGGGCTTAGCCTTAGTGGTCACTTTAATATAAGTGAGTTTATAGACTCAAAACCAATTGGGCTTATAAATGCTAAATTAACGCTTAATAGTGTAGATGCGTTTGATATAAGTACAGTGCAATATCAAGGTGATTTAACAGCAAAAATGGATAAACAGTTAAACGCAGAGGTAGCGTTAACGCAGCAATTAAAAAGCGCAGAATATAAAGAATTTAAAGTCACAGATATAAGTAACAAATTAACAGCAAATGCTAATTTAGGCGTAGGTGAGTTATTTGCTGATCTAACAGCAAAAACGAATATAAAGGCTGTTAATAGCCCCGACATAAAACTTAATAATATAAAAGTAGAGTCTACGGGCTTGCAAAGCCGTGCACTAAAAGCCACGCATCACGCATTTATAAACGATGTTGAGTTAGTTGTAAATCATCATATGTCGTCGCAAGCTCATCCGTTTGAAGTCATTATTCCTGAACAAAGTACGCTGCTGTTAAATGCGCTTATTAGGCAATTTGAGCCACTTGCACAACTAACAGAGGGCGAATTTAATGGCTATATTAGTGGCGATGTAAACTTACAAAATGCATCGTTCAATATGGGGATTAGTCATACAAGTGCACTGTATAATGATTACCTTGCGAGTGATTTAAACAGTGTATTTAGCGGGGAATATAATTCAGGTAAGCTTAATGTAAAACCAACTACCTTTAATTTAAATGAGTTTAGAGCGGGTGCCGTAGTTAAAGCGATTGAAGGTCAATGGCAAGTTAATAACAATACCGCGCTTATAAATGATGTAAAAGGAAGTGTGTTTGGTGGCGAATTTTCGTTAGATACCTACACAATAGGGAAGCCAAACCAAGTTGCCAATGTTAAGTTTGAAAACATTGATGCAAGTAAACTCGTTACACTCGACGATAAGTCGGGCATTGTATTAACGGGGCGCTTGGCGGGGTCTTTACCTGTCCATTTTGATAGTGGAAAAATTGAAATAATTGACGGTAGTTTATTTAGCCAAGGAACAGGTAATTTAAAAATCACCAATAATGCCGCTTTTGATTCAGTAATGCAGCAACAGCAAGAGTTACAACCTGTTTTAGGGCTATTAACTAATTTAGATATTCAAAAACTTAATAGCAGTGTGGCACTAAAAAATGATGGTTGGTTAAAACTAGGGGTTAATTTGCAAGGCTATAATAAAGCAGAGCAGCAGCAGGTTAACTTTAATTATAACCACGAAGAAAACGTATTTACACTTTTACGCGCACTACGTTTAAGTGACGAAATTACACAAAAAGTTGAGCAACAATACTCACAAAAAGGAAACTAATAATGAGACAGTCGTTATTGATAAAAGTACTGCTCGCTCTGGGTGCTATTAGTGCACTAAGTGCTTGCACGCATCGTGTTGAGGTGTCTGCTAAAGAGCCCATTACTATTAATTTAAATGTGAAGGTCGATCACGAAATTCGCGTAAAAGTAGATAAAGAACTCGACAATTTATTTAGTGACGACAGTGAGTTATTTTAAGGAGCTAGAACATGAATACGAAGAAAAAATTAAACATTATTACGTTAGTTAGTGCAGTATGTATGTCGTTCTCTGCGTGGGCTATTAGCCTTGATGACGCTAAAAACCAAGGTTTAGTAGGTGAGGATAGCTCTGGTTATTTAGGGCTTGTTGTACAAAACGCAGAAGCAAAAGCCGTTGTTGATGACATAAATGCAAAGCGTAAAGCGCAGTACTTAAAGCTCGCTAAAAAGAATAACTTGTCACTTTCACAAGTAGAAGCGCTTGCTGCCGCTAAAACAATTGAAAAAACCCAAAGTGGTCATTACGTTGAAGTAAATGGTAATTGGGTTAAAAAATAAGCTTAGGTATTACTTGTTTTGCAAAAGTTTTTTTACAAACCAAAATAAAACCGAGCATTTAAGCGCTCGGTTTTTTACAGCCTTCAAGTAACTGCTGCCAAAAATCAATCCCCTTACGCCTTGCTAGATTTATATTATGCTCAGGAATAGATTCAGGCTCGTTATAACTATCAAGTGCTTCGCTCATACTTGCTTCGCGGATTAAATGCAATGTAGGAAAGGGTGCTCTATTTGTGTAGTTTGCGGCATCGGTTTCATCACTGTCGGCAAATACATAATCTGGGTGAAAATTAGCGATTTGATACTTACCTTCAAAGCCCTGCGCGACTGAAAGTGCATTAGCTAAATCGACCAAGTCTAAAAAGTCTTCAAAGTCACTAAAGCCATTGTCAAACATGATAAGGGTTGTTTCGCGCTCTGGTTCACGGTCAAGCTCAACACATTGCTCAAGCATATCCATTACAGCATCATCCACACTTGCTGCTGGACTTACTATGTAATGAATACAGTTATTTTCTACTTCTTTTCGAGCAAACGGGCAAAAGTTATATTTAACAATAACAGATGATACCCATTCGCGGGTTTGGCTTATAGCTATGTTGGTCACGGTTTTGGCTCTAAATATTGATTAATAATGGTAAGTGTTTTTTGTATAGCACCTTGGTTCTTAGTTACGCATTGCGCAGCTTTAATACCTAAGGTTTGGCACGCTTTTGTGTTTTGGCTAAACGTTATAAGCTGCTTTGCGAGTTCGTCGTTACTATCAACCACTACAGCACCTTTGAGCTTTGTTAGCTCGGGATAAACATGGTCAAAATTGTATGTGTGTGGACCTGTTATTACACCTACTGAAAACGCTGCTGATTCCAGTGGGTTATGCCCACCTCTGCGAATTAAGCTGCCACCAATAAAGCTCACGTTTGCAGCGCCATATAAACACTGTAATTCACCAAGCGTATCAGCAAGAAGTACTTGTTCATTGTTGTAGTTATTTTGGCTACGACGGCTAAAGCTAAGTGGGCTTTGCGTTAAAAGCTCTGCCACTTTGTCAAATTGCTCTGGATGGCGCGGGGCAATTATAAGTAATGCATTAGGTTGCTTTTTTAGTAACTCTTGATGGGCTAAAAGTACCAGCTCATGCTCAACAGGATGTGTTGAGCCTGCCACCCATACAAAGCGTTCATCGTTATTGTCTTCATTACTGTTATAAAGCTGTTTAAGGTTGAGTACTTTAGCTAATTGCTCTTCACTTGGTGTTATATCAAATTTTATAGAGCCTGTTACATGGCTTTTCGAAGTCTCAAGACCAAGCTCTATAAAACGTTTAGCATCTGTTTTATTGTGACTCGCAAGTACCGTAATTGAGCGCATAATAATATGCGTTAATTTAGCGACCTTTTGATAGCCTTGCTGTGACTTTTCAGAGAGTCTTGCATTGATAACAAGTACCGGTATATTTTTTTTGTGACTTATCGCCATTAAATTTGGCCATAGCTCTGTTTCTAAAATACATAATGCTTGTGGCTTTATACGCTTTAAAAATCGGGCTGTCGCAAACGGAAAATCGATTGGTAAGTAGCTACACGCCACAGAGTTTTTGAACTGGTTAAGTATTTGCTCTCTGCCTGTTGGAGTATTACAGGTTATAAGTATATTTAAATTTGGATGCACTTTTTGCAAAGCTTTAATGAGTGGCGTTGCGGCAAGTACCTCACCAACAGAAGCACAATGAAAAACTAAAGGTTTAGTTTTAACCGTAAATAAAGACTTACCGACAAACCCAAAGCGCTCTTTAAAGTGTGCACGATAGCCTTGGTTTTTTTTACCTCGTAAAATATAGAGATAAAATACAATCAGTGGGCTAATAATAATTAATGCGAATGAGTAAAAAATGCGTGCCATACTGATCTTTCTTAAAGGGAAGTGGCGTTAGTTTACCGTGAAATAGCCGTTTTCTAAACATACTCGTTATAAAATATGGTCTGGGTTCAGTTATAACCCGATAAAATACACACAATTAAATAAAATTATGGAATAATGAATTTAATTTTTCCTGCCATTTCAGTTCCAAGAGGAATTTTTTCATGTCAATTATCGATTCAGTGGCAACTAGCTACGTTGAAACATTAAACCGTCATCAGGCATTATTTGAAACGATGGAGGCTTATCATCAAGAATCTATGCAATTGTTAGAAGCATGCCATAGTGCATTACAAGCTGGTGGCAAGATTGTATGGTTTGGTAACGGCGGTAGTGCAGCCGATGCACAGCATTTAGCAGCGGAATTTGTAGTGCGTTATAAATTAGAGCGTGGTCCGCTTGCCTCTATGGCACTGACCACCGACACATCAATTTTAACAGCACACAGCAACGATTATCACTTTGATACGGTGTTTGAACGTCAAGTTCAAGCGCTATGTAAACCAGAAGACTTAGTGATTGGTTTAACTACATCAGGTACTAGCAACAATATTAATTTAGCATTAGAAGCCGCAAATAAACTAGGTGCTTTTACAGTCGCTTTAACAGGGCGGGATGGCGGCAAAGTAAAAGATATTGCTAAGTTACCTATTATTATAAAAAATGACGAAACAGCACGTATTCAAGAAGCTCACATGTTTATAGGTCACTGGTTATGTGAAGCCATGGATATGGTTGTTGCGGAGCAGCAGTAATGGATTTATCGTTATTAAAAAACTTATCGGCAGCACGTATATTAGTTGTTGGCGACGTAATGCTAGATCGTTATTGGTATGGCGACACAGGGCGTATTTCGCCAGAAGCGCCAGTACCTGTTGTTAAAGTAAGTAAATTTGAAGACAAAGCGGGCGGTGCAGCTAACGTTGCAAAAAATATAGCACGGTTAGATGCAAAAGTTGGCTTACTGGGCTTAATTGGCGAAGATGAAAGTGGGCAGATTTTAGAGACCATTTTAAAAGGTGAAAAAATAAGCTCACAATTAGTCAGTGTGTGTGATTTACCGACTATTTCTAAAATGCGCGTTATTAGTCGCCATCAGCAACTAGTTCGCCTTGATTTAGAAGAAACGTTTACTGAGCAACATAGTCAATTACTACTAAACCGCTTAGAGCTTGTACTAGATGAATACGACTTTATTGTGTTCTCTGATTACAGCAAAGGATCTTTAAGCTTAATTAAAGAAATGGTAAGCCTAGCTAAGGGCGCTGGAAAAACTGTTTTAATCGACCCTAAATCACCTGACTTACATTTATATAAAGGTGCTGATTACATTACACCTAATTTACATGAGTTTAAGTCAGCGGGCGGTCAAACCGATTCAGAAGAGGCTTTAGCAGCAAGTGCGCGTGATTTAATTAGCAAAAATGGCATTAAAGCCATGTTACTTACACGTTCTGAGCAAGGTATGTCGTTAATTGATGCAGATGAAAAGTTTGATTTTGCAGCACAAGAGCTTGAAGTAAGCGATGTAACTGGGGCCGGTGATACGGTTATAGCGACACTCGCGGTTATGCTTGGTGCGGGCATGGAACCAAAAGATGCTGTCGAAATTGCTAATTTAGCGGCAGGTATAGCGGTTAGTAAATTTGGTGCAGCAACGGTCTCGCCAGAAGAGTTAAGTCGTAAACTTGGTCAGTATTTACATACTACCGGCGAGCATTACCAAACACCATTTGATGATGTACTTCAACATATTGAATTTGCCAAACAAAATGGCGAAACAATTGTATTCACTAATGGCTGCTTTGATATTTTACATGCTGGGCATGTGCGTTATTTAGCACAAGCTAAAGCACGAGGCGATAGACTCGTTGTTGGATTAAATAATGATGAATCTATTACGCGTTTAAAAGGGGCAGATCGTCCTATTAACCCGCTAGATGAGCGTGCAATGGTACTTAGCGCACTTTCATCAGTTGATTGGGTTATTCCGTTTGGCAGTCCAGATGAAAACGATACACCCGCTAAATTAATCGAGCAAATAAGCCCTGATATTTTAGTTAAGGGTGGCGACTACACCGTAGAACAAATAGCGGGTGCTGAACATGTACTTCGCCATGGCGGAAAAGTTGAAGTGCTTGAGTTTTTAGATGGGTGCTCAACATCAAAAGTGATTAGTAAAATAAAACAGTAACTACTGATTTTACTTATTAAAAAGAAAAGGGATGAAAACGGTGTTTTCATCCCTTTTTTAATTTTAATACGTTACTTTATTAAAAGTAACGTATTAAAAGTTGTATTCATATTTGGCAAATGCCGATGTATCATTATCTACGTCATCATTGTTTGATGCAAAAGCACCTAAAGTGACGCGGCCGCCCATAGAAAGCATTCTGTAACGTACTTCTAGCTGTTTAGAGTTAAACCCTGTTTTAGTAATTGTATTTCCTAAGTCAGGATTGTTAGGATAACGATCGCGATTGTCACTATTATAATCAACACTGCGCAGTTTTACCTGCCAATCATTACCATTCGACAGCTGGCCTAATAAAGTTAAAACAACTGATTGGGCGTCGTTATCATAAGTTGAACCAATTGTACGGCCGTGGTAACGATAACCAGATTTGTAATCTGAGTGCTCATAGTAGCAATTTTCATTTGTAGACTCAGCTGAACATGAAACACTTGTATCTATATACTCTACATTTATTAATACGCTTTGATCGTATATTCGTTGTGTAGTTTGCACACCATACAAATAGGCTCTATCGGCTGGTTTAAACTGAGAACTAGCATCTTCGCCAATTGTACTGGCATATACAGCATAAGGTTGATTAAAAAGTGTATCTGACCAACGAACGTCAATACCCGCTAACTGATTACCAATTTTTGATTCTAACTGACTATCACAACTATCATTGCCATCAATACATGCTGTTTGCCCAGTGATAACATCAATAAAGTCTCCTGCAGATCCAGGTTGTCCGTCACCAGCCCATTGAGCAGACCAGCTCACGGCAATTTCTAATTGTTGTATTGGACGAATGTTTAATCTGCTGCTCCAAAGTAAAGTATCAGGAACAACACGCGTTGATTCAAGCTTTGCCATTTGTGCAGTAAAGCCCCATTGGCCGATCCAACTTAACCATGGTGTTTCAAAAGCGGTACTTTTTTCTCGAGTAACACTCAATGCAGGGAGTGGTTTTGCATTACCAGACATAATTAAGCTGTTATCAACACCTGGGCCCCAAAATTGTTCCACAGCACCCGCTCTAAAAATCCAGTTACCTAAGCGATATGCTAAGTAGCTGTCATCAAATGAGGTGTCGTTACAATCAGTTAAAGCTTGCTCATCAGTGGCTATATCATCAGTCGTTTTCCCATCAACTAAACATTTTTTACCATCTTTACGATAATTTACAGCTATTTTAGCCGCAAAGTTATCACCTAAATAGGAATAAGCAGCAGAAAGCTCGGTTTCTTGAGTATCAGTTGCACCAAAGCTTGTTGCTACAATAGGATCTGTCGCTGCAAATGCTGAAAATTGAACGCTATGCGAACTACTGTTCTCTGATTTATAACGGTGTTTAACGCGTAATAAAGCATCCTGTAAACTTGGGGATAATTGCTCCAGCGGCATGCTTTCAACATCACTTATAAAACTCTTCCACATAAGCGGGTATGTGGTTACAGGTGCTAAAATAACACCCGCATCAGCTAATTGTTGAATATCAGCTCTTAGGCCGTAATCATCAGGCTTTACCCAGGGTTCAGCATTTACTGATGCGCTTACTGCGCAAAAAAGAGTAGAGAGAAGAAAAATTCTGTTTCGCAAAGTTCAGATCCTTGTGATTTATATTGTGGCTAAGTTTATCAATCAAAGCGGTGGAATGCAGTAAATAATCAATTTTTTGGCGTTAATTTAATGCATAAAAATGTAACCTGTCTATCGCATGAAGTATCTGATTGATATACTACTGCTCAAATAGGAAATTGAGAATGCAATGAGCAACAAACGACTTTTATTTATTCCAGTATCATCGCCAGAAGGCATTGGTGAGTATATGCGCTCGTTATTGTTGGCTCAAAGTTTACAGGCAGAAGTTGCTGATTCTCTCGATATTCATTTTATATTAAATAAGCATACTCCTTATGCTAAAACTTGTCCTTTTAAAGCTACACTGCTCGAACACTCAGCAACTAAAGAGCTAGATTCTGTTTGCGCTTTTATAGCGCAATTTAAACCTGATGTCGTTGTTTTCGATTGTGCAGGGCGCGCGGGCCACATGAAAGCAGCTAAAAAAGTTGGGGCCAAGGTAGTATTTATATCTCAGCATGCTAAAAAACGTGCTAAAGGCTTAAAGCTTAACAGGGTAAATTTAATTGATGCACATTGGGTGGTTCAACCTGATTACTGTATTGAGCCACTTACATGGACAGAAACTACCAAGTTAGACATGTTTTCTTTGGCTCCCCCTCGCAATGTAGGGCCTTTTGTTGCATTTGCCTCTAGCGAGCAAAAACATGATGTTTTAAATCGCTATAATTTAGTAGCGAATGACTACTTTATTGTTAATGCGGGTTCAGGCGGCCATAGTGTAAACAACCTAAACTGTTCTGATATATATTTTGAAGCTGCACTTAAAATAACTAAACTCACAGGCCTAAAAGGTGTTGTTGTTTTTGGTCCAAATTATAATAAAATCATTCCCAAAAGTGATGAACTAATTTGTTTAACAAGCTTGCAACACACTGATTTTTTAGCATTAATGAATCAAGCTAAAGTTGCATTACTGAGTGGCGGCGATACCCTACTACAAGCAATTGCCGTTAAAACACCTATTGTTGCATGTGCAATTTCTAAAGATCAAAATACACGTTTGGATCACTGTGTTAATACGGGTGTTGTAATTAAAACAAATCTTGATATAGATGAAATCACTACAAAAATAGCTCAAGTTATTACCGAGCCTTTTTATAGTGAGTTTATTGATAAATATAACCAGCTTGATAATTCAAATAGTTACGATGTAATAATTAATAGTATAAAAAGTATGCTTGCAGGGGAAAGTTGATGAATGTTGTTATTGTAATAGATTCATTAGTGGGGGGAGGAGCTGAAAAAGTAATGCTTACTTTGGCTGAAAAAATGGCGAAACTACATCACAATATCACTATTTTATCTCTTGCTAGCAACGCTGAGTATGACATTCCTGATATAGTTAATGTTGATAGTCTTTTTTCTGATAGAGCGTCTAAGGTAGATAGATTCTGGCAGCGAAAAAATAGTATTTTGCGATTAGAAGCGTGGTTTGAAAAAAAACAAAGCGAGATTGGCAATATTGATCTAGTGCTTTCTAACCTTGATAGAAGTAATAATTTACTTGCACGTAGTAATATCAAAAATGTTCACTTTGTTATTCATAACTCCGTCAATGCAGAACTTGCACGTCAAAAAAAGTTAGGTCCATTTTCATACTTATACCTTAAAAAAAGTAAGCAAAACTTAAATGGTAAATCACTTATTTGCGTATCAAAGGGTGTTGAAAAAGAAATAACACAAGGGGATTTAATTAACCCAAGTGCAATCGCGACTATTTATAACCCGTTCGATTTTGAAAAAATAAGACAGCAAGCAAATGAGCAAAATAACAATATCCCAAATGAGCCTTACTTAATTCATGTAGGAAGACTCGCCAAACAAAAACGCCACGATATATTATTTGCAGCATTTGCAAAGCTTGATAAAAAATACAAGTTAGTCCTTTTATGTAATAAACCGGCTAAAGCGCTAAAGCTTGCACAGCAATATGGCATAGAAAAACAGTTAGTAGTGCCTGGATTTCAACAAAACCCGTACAACTGGATTAAGCATGCCAAAGCTTTAGTTTTGAGTTCTGATTTTGAAGGACTGCCAACGGTATTAATTGAGGCTTTAGCGGTGGGTACTCCGGTAGTTAGCACTAATTGTACATTTGGACCAAGCGAGATATTAACAGGCGAGCTGAGTAAATATTTAGTACCCGTTCAACAAAGTGAGGCATTAGCCAATGCCGTTAAGCAGGTGCTAGTAGATAAGCCAAATGTAGAAAACGCAGATATTCTAAAACAAGTACAGGCAGAGCAGGTTGCTCTGCAGTATTTAGCATTGGCTAACTAAGTTAACTTATATTAGCGAGTGTTTTGAGGTAGTTGCTGTGCAGAGTTTGCCAGTCATTCACTTGCCAATTAAATACATCATTTCGACCTTGTTCTTTTAAAAATGAGCGCTCAAGGCGTGTTATATTACTTTGTTGCCACTGTGGGTTAGGCGTTCTTATTTCACCTCTGTCAAAGTCGATAATATACGCATCACCAATATCATTAAATAAAATGTTATTAATGTTTAAATCAGCGTGGTAAACGCCTTTTGAATGAAATAGCGCGATTGTTTTAGCAATGCGCTCCAACTCATCTTCAGTCAATGAACGTTCAATTAATATGTCGAGTACACTTTTAGCACCTGTAACGGCCTCGGTAATAATATCACCACGATAAATTAACCCGCTGCGGGTTACTTTAGCTGCAATAGGGGTGGGTACGTTTAAACCAAGCTCTATAAGCTTAGTCATTAAGCTAAACTCTTTATACACACGGGTTTTTTCAAGCCCTGGGTATAAATATTGATCGCTTAGCAATTTACCCACTAAACCACCGCGCCAATAATGCCTAAGTACGGCTGTTAATTTGTCTTGTTTAAAAAACCATGCTGTTGCTCTGCCTTTTTTAGCACCCACAATTTTATTTTGTTGTTGCCAATAATTTGTATCAAACCAATCGAGGGTAATTTGGCTTGTGTATTTAGGGTGGCTTAATACAGTGTGATTGCCTTGCACGTGTTGTTTAAACATAGCTCTGTGTAATTGCTAAATAATAGGCCTATATTAGCGCGTTTTAAAGCGCAGGATAAGTGCTTGCAATAGCGTGATTATAATTTAAGATCGGCTTTTGTATTAAATACCTAAGGGAATGTGTGACTCAAGCTCCTAATTATTCATCTATTTGTATATTAAGACTCTCTGCCATTGGTGACGTATGTCATGGTGTGAGTGCTGTACAAGCCATTCAAAAAGCACACCCGAATGCGAAAATCACCTGGGTAATTGGCAAAATAGAAGCCATGTTACTTGCTGACTTACAGGGTGTTGAGCTGGTGGTATTTGATAAAAAGCAAGGCAAAGCAGCGCTTAAAAGCTTAAAGCAACGCTTCAACAACCAAAAGTTTGATGTGCTTCTTAATATGCAAGTTGCATTAAGGGCTGGGTTTGTAGCGCGTTGTATTCCTGCAAAAGTAAAAATAGGGTTCGATAGGGCTCGTTCAAAAGAATTACATAGCTTATTTATTAATAAACGAATAGATCCACAAGCTCAGGCGCACGTTCTTGAAGGCTTTAAAGGTTTTGCAAAAGCCATTGGTGTTTCTGATTATAAACCGAGTTGGAACATGCCATATACCGAGCAAGACCAAGCGGTTGCAGATGAGTTACTAACACCAGAATACCTAACTAATAAACTATTAGTAATATCGCCCGCAGCTAGTAAAGCGCAGCGTAATTGGCTCGCTGATCGTTATGCCACATTGGCTGATTATGCAAGCGAGCAAGGCTTTAAGGTGGTATTGACGGGTGGTCCAACAGAGCTTGAAATTAACCTAGCAAATAGCATTATTGAGCACAGCAACACGCCTATTTTAAATTTAGTAGGTAAAACAAAACTCAAAGAGTTGTTGTGCGTGTTAAAGCGTGGCAGCTTAGTGCTTGCCCCCGACACGGGTCCTGCGCATATGGCAGTAACAGTTGGTACGCCGGTTATTGGTTTATATGCACATTCAAATCCAGCACGCACAGGTCCTTATTTATATCAAGACTACGTGGTAGAGGTTTATCATCAAAACTTGTTTAAGCAAACAGGTAAAACGGCTGAGCAAGTACCGTGGGGGACACGCGTAAAAGGCGATGATTTAATGAGCCAAATTACAGTTGATGATGTAAAAGCGATGTTTGACCATGTTGTACAAAAAGAGTCTTTGTAATGAATGCACAACAAAAAAATAAAGCGCTTTTTTTAGACCGAGATGGCGTGGTAAATGTTGATCATGGTTATGTGTATCAAAGCGATAAATTTGAATTTATTGACGGTGTTTTTAGCACTTGTAAAACATTTTATGATGCAGGCTATAAAATCATAATCGTCACTAATCAATCTGGAATTGGTCGAGGTTATTACACCGAAGCTGATTTTTTAGCACTGACCGAGTGGATGAAAGACCAGTTTAGTGCTCACAGCATTGCAGTTACCGATGTGTATTTTTGCCCGCATCACCCTAAAAAAGCGCGCCCTGAATATTTGAAAGAGTGCAGTTGCAGAAAGCCTGCGCCAGGTATGTTATTACAAGGCATACAAGAGCATAATATCGACCCTGCTTGCAGTATTATGGTGGGCGATAAACTCAGTGATATGAAGGCTGCGAAAAAAGCGGGCATCACTACACGCGTTTTAGTGCGTTCAGGGCAAAGCTTTGACGAAAGCGCTAAGCAAGAAGCTGATTTAATTATCGATTCTATAAGTAGTTTACCTGCACTTTTAAACACATAAATAAACAGCCTGTAAACTGGCAGGAATTCCTTCCAACTGAGGGCGTTTGCGACGAACTGCAAACCGTGCATTTTACCCATTAAACTTTTACAATACCCCGCATAATAAACAGCCGCGAAAGTGCGGTTGTTTACCCGTTCAAATATATGGAGAACCTAGATGAGAGCATCTGCTTTTTTTAGCCAGCTACAACAGCAAATTGAAGACGTAAAAACCGAAGGTTTGTATAAAAACGAACGTATTATTAAGTCCCAGCAGCAAGCTCAAATCGAAGTTGCATCAGGTAAAGTAATCAACTTTTGTGCTAATAACTATTTAGGTTTAGCTAATAGCCCAGAGTTAATTGAAGCGGCGCAAAATGGTTTAAATAATCATGGTTTTGGTGTGGCTTCAGTACGTTTTATTTGTGGCACTCAAGATATCCATAAAACACTAGAGCAAAAAATCAGTGCGTTTTTAGAAACAGAGGATACTATTTTATATTCTTCATGTTTTGACGCAAACACAGGTTTGTTTGAAACTATTTTAGGCGCAGAAGACGCTATTATTTCTGATTCATTAAATCATGCATCAATTATCGACGGTGTACGTTTATGTAAAGCTAAGCGTTTTCGTTATGCAAATAACGACATGGCTGAGCTTGAGAAGCAACTTATTGCAGCAGATGAAGCCGGTGCTAAAACTAAACTAATTGCTACCGATGGCGTGTTTTCTATGGACGGCGTTATTTGTAATTTAGAAGCTGTGTGCGACTTAGCCGATAAATATGATGCGCTTGTAATGGTAGATGACTCTCACGCAGTTGGCTTTGTTGGCGAAAACGGTAAGGGTACACCTGAGTACTGTAATGTATTAGACCGTGTAGATATTATCACCGGTACATTAGGTAAAGCGCTGGGCGGTGCTTCAGGTGGTTATACATCAGGTAAAAAAGAAATTGTTGAATGGTTACGTCAGCGTTCACGCCCATACTTGTTCTCAAACTCATTAGCGCCTTCAATTGTTACTGCATCAATTAAAGTACTTGAAATGCTTGAAAATGGCGGCGAGCTTCGCGCTAAACTTTGGTCAAATGCTAAATATTTCCGTGAGCAAATGGAAGCTGCTGGTTTTACATGTGCAGGTAAAGATCATGCAATTATCCCTGTAATGCTAGGAGATGCCAAAGTAGCCTCGTTAATGGCTGATAAATTACTTGCTGAAGGCATTTACGTAACCGGTTTTTCATTCCCTGTAGTACCAAAAGGGCAAGCGCGTATTCGTACACAAATTTCAGCGGCACATAGTATTGAGCAGCTCGATACAGCTATCGATGCATTTACCCGTATTGGTAAAGAAATGGGCGTTATTTAATTTTATTTTAAACCGAAGCCTCGCTTCGGTTTTTTAGTTGAGTGTGGATTATGAAAGCATTATCTAAATTAAAAGCAGAACCGGGCATTTGGATGACAGATGCACCAAAGCCAGAAGTAGGTCATAACGACTTACTGATTAAAATTCGCAAAACAGCTATTTGTGGTACCGACGTACATATTTACAAGTGGGACGAATGGGCAAGTAAAACAATTCCAACGCCTATGGTTGTTGGCCATGAATATGTTGGTGAAGTCGTTGATATGGGCCAAGAAGTTCGTGGCTTTCAGGTTGGCGACCGCGTATCTGGCGAAGGGCATATTACGTGTGGGCATTGTCGAAATTGTCGTGCAGGGCGTGTACATTTATGCCGTAATACAACGGGTGTAGGTGTAAACCGTGAAGGTGCGTTTGCCGAATATTTAGTTATTCCTGCATTTAACGCATTTAAAATTCCAGATAATATTTCTGACGAACTCGCTTCTATTTTCGACCCATTTGGTAACGCAGTTCATACCGCACTATCGTTTGACTTAGTTGGCGAAGATGTACTTATCACTGGTGCAGGCCCAATTGGTATTATGGCAGCAGCTGTTGCAAAACATGTTGGTGCTCGCCACGTTGTAATTACCGACGTAAACGAATACCGCCTAGATTTAGCACGTAAAATGGGGGCTTCACGCGCTGTAAACGTTGCCAATGAAAAGCTTGAAGATGTAATGAAAGAGCTAGGTATGACAGAGGGTTTTGATATTGGCCTTGAAATGTCAGGTGTGCCAAGCGCGTTTAATTCAATGCTTAATAATATGAACCACGGCGGTAAAATTGCCATGCTGGGTATTCCACCATCTGATATGGCAGTTGACTGGAACCAAGTTATTTTTAAAGGTTTAGTGATTAAAGGTATTTACGGTCGCGAAATGTTCGAAACGTGGTACAAAATGGCAAGTTTGATTCAATCTGGCCTAGATTTAAACCCAATCATTACACATCAATATTCTGTGGATGACTTCCAAGCTGGCTTTGATATGATGATTTCAGGTCAGTCAGGTAAAGTAATTTTAAACTGGGATTAGTTCCTCACTAAATTACAAGAAGGGCGGCTTTAGCCGCCTTTTTTATACTATTAATTAAAGAGATTTCAATGGCATTTAAACATATTTCTATAGCGCAAACGTTAGAGCTTTTAGATAAAGAAGACGTGGTAATTGCAGATATTCGCGATCCTAATTCGTATCAAGCCGGTCGCATTCCAGGCTCAGAAGCACTTTCTAACGGTAATATCGCACAATTTATGATGGAAAAAGAATTCGATCAGCCAATTATTATTGTCTGCTACCACGGTATGAGCTCACAAGGCGCAGCTAGCTACTTAGTTGAGCAAGGTTTTGAAGACGTTTACAGTATGGATGGCGGCTTTACAGCTTGGGAAGCTGCTTACAGCGAGAAAGTAGAGCGATGATAGAGCTTGGCAGTTTAAATAACCCGCGCGCCGCACAGGGCTTTATAGATTATTTAAAAAGCCAAGGTTTACAAGGACAATTAAGCTCCTCAGATGGTAGCAATGTCATTATTAGTGTTGCGCCTGAGCATTTTCATCAAATACAACCTTTATGGGCCGAATTTACACAAAACCCTAACCATGAACGCTATCAACAAGCTTCATGGGATGTAGGTAGCACACAATCGCCGCTTAAATACCAAGGGCAATCACTTAATCTAATGACGCGATTTAAAGCGCTTAGCTGGTTAAATCAAACCGTAAGTATTGTAAGCGTTATAGTTTATTTTGCTTTTTTACTAGGTGGTTTTGAGACCATTTACACCATGATGCAGTTTAAACCTACGCAGCCTTTAAGTTGGTTAACGCCCGCCCTCGTACATTTTAGCGCGATGCATATAGTGTTTAATTTAATTTGGTGGATGTCGCTTGGTGACAATATCGAAAAACAATGCGGAAAACTCACCCTAATAGGTTTGTTTTTAGTAACTGCACTTATAAGTAATTGGGCACAATACTTAATGGTTGGCCCCAATTTTGGCGGCTTGAGTGGTGTGGTGTATGGGCTACTTGGTTTTTGCTGGATTCATAGCTTTTTAAATCCTAACAAGCCTGCGCTTGTAAGTACGGCTATTGTTGGCTTTATGTTGATTTGGTTAGTGCTTGGGTTTGCTGATGTATTGTTTGTAGGTATGGCTAATTGGGCGCACTTAGGTGGGTTACTTAGCGGTATGGCTTTTGCCTATACCGCCAAAATATTTAACGCAAAACGTTAAATACTAATGATATAAATATTTAGTGAACAAGACTTCACGGA
This sequence comes from Pseudoalteromonas sp. 5Ae-yellow, assembly GCF_014077565.1. Classification (NCBI taxonomy): domain Bacteria; kingdom Pseudomonadati; phylum Pseudomonadota; class Gammaproteobacteria; order Alteromonadales; family Pseudoalteromonadaceae; genus Pseudoalteromonas; species Pseudoalteromonas sp. 5Ae-yellow. The sequence continues at coordinate 3,985 of NZ_JACGWD010000057.1, read as the reverse complement.
TGATCTCTTGTCCTGTTTCTTCTTTTAGCAGGCTTTTTAGTTTTTCGGCGCACTTTGCACGTATTTCTTCACGGCCAGTAAGTGATTTTATTTTTTCTTCTGGTTCTTTAGATAAAATCTCTACTAGGGCATCACGAAGTAATGGCGTGTGGTGTTCAACCAGTGCAATATCAGAAGTATCAGTAAGCATTAAATCAATAGTTACACGCACATAGCCCATTTTTTTACTTGATGCGCCAATGTAGTTGGTGATTATATCTGGCTCAAAACCAAAATAACCAACTGTGGATTCAGCACGAGCTGTAAAGCTAATAACGCTTACAAAGAACGTAAAAAGACCTGCGTATACTATTTTTTTCATATTTAAAGCGTTTCTTAAAACTTGTTACAAATAGTTTATACTTAATAGTAGGTAATAAACAGCGCCAAGCAATTATTTATGGTTATAAAACATCACTTTTTCAAAAGCTTTGGCAATGGTATCATCTCGTTGTTTTTTATTTTGTTGAGCTATTATGATTACTTATCCTCTGTCTATATCTGCTAATTGGCAGTCCACTTCTTATATAAGTGACTTATCTCCTCTAGAGCAAGAGTGGCTTTTTGAACAGAATTCATTAACGGCTAAATTAAAAAGCAACTCAAAAACTTTTAATGTAAAGGTATTAAGTGAGCAGTTATTTACTTTAAGCCCAGAGCAAAACTTACTACTAAACAGCACAGCTAAAACAGCTATGAATCGAGAAGTTCTCTTACTGTGCGATAACAAACCTGTGGTGTACGCACAAAGCTGGCTTCCGAAAAATGATTCTATTAATCCTTTGCACAATATGGGCGAGCGTCCTTTAGGTGATGTGATTTTTCAGGACCCAGCATTAAAAAGAACGGATATAGAAATTGCTTATTTTGATGACACGCACCCTATTCAGCAATTAGTTACAAAATTGAACTTACCCGAGAAAAACTTACTAGGGCGTCGAAGTGTATTCTCACTCAAAGAATATAAGTTTTTAGTGTGTGAAGTGTTTTTACCTGGAGCATATTTATACTCATGAAATTAGCCGCTTTAAAGCCAAAACATATTCCTTATTATATACAGTTAATGCGTATAGATAAGCCCATTGGTACCTTGTTATTACTTTGGCCAACATACTGGGCTTTATGGCTTGCTAATAGTGGGATGCCGAGCTTACTCAACCTTATTATATTCACGCTGGGCGTTGTTGTTATGCGTAGCGCAGGGTGTGTAATTAATGATTTTGCAGATAGAAAAATAGACGGCTCGGTAAAACGCACAGCTCAACGGCCGCTAGCTTCAGGGCAGGTGAGTAGTGGTGAAGCACTTAGTCTATTTTTACTACTCATAGTTATTGCGTTCATTTTAGTATTAATGCTTAGCGTTAATACTATTTTGCTTTCTTTTGGAGCTTTGGCTTTAGCCTTTTGTTACCCCTTTATGAAGCGCTATACACAGTTACCTCAAGTTGTTTTAGGGGCTGCATTTGGTTGGGCTATTCCTATGGCGTATATGGCTTCAATTAATGCACTACCACAGCAGGCATGGTTATTATTTATAGCCAATATTTGCTGGACAGTGGCTTACGACACCATGTATGCGATGGTTGATAGGGACGACGATTTAAAAATAGGGGTAAAATCAACCGCTATTTTATTTGGTAAATACGACCGCCATATTATCTTTTTACTTAATGCTGTATTTATAGCGTTGGTTGCTTTTATTGGTATAAGCAATCATTTAAGTGTCGCGTTTGGCGTTGGTTTAAGTATTGCTGCGGGCCTATTGGCATACCAACAAACGCTTATTCATAAACGTGAAAGAGATGCCTGTTTTAAAGCGTTTTTAAATAATCATTACGTGGGTTTGGCTATCTTTATAGGGTTATTACTTTCATACCCAATAGCATTTTAAAAACCTCAATAAAGGCTGTTAAAATGCTCTATTAGGAGTTATCGGGGCGGATCAATAATGCCGCTAATAGAGGCGTTTTTTCTAAACCAGCCTGCAATAGAATAGCGATCGTCAACGGCGGGAAGTACTTCGTGGGCAAAGCGTTCGCTTTCAAACATTACTAATGTGCCAGCAGTTGGTTTAATTGTTATTTCTATCTCTTTACTTTTAGGTTTATAAATAACAAGTTCGCCACCTTGCTTAGGCGTATTTAAATAAAGTACCGTTGTAAATACTCGATTAGAGCGACCTTTAAATGCATCTAAGTGCTTTTTGTAAAAATCATCCTGTGTATATTTTGCATAATGGCATTCGTAATCAAATAACCCCATAAAAAAACTGCGATTTAACGTGGTCTTTATACTTTGCATTATTGCTTGATAGGTAAGCTGTGCTTGAGAGCTGCCGTCAAACCAATAGGTTTTATCAGTACGTACGGCTTTATCTATTTGTAAGTCATTTAATCGACCAATACCAGCAAGGCTAAAGTGAGGGTTTATACGGTGGCAGTCTGCAACTAAATCGTTAACTAAATCGGCAATAAGCGCGTTATGAATTACGGTATATCCTTGGCGTTCTATATCATCTAAATAGACATCAGGACCAAAAAGTGTGTTCATTCACATCAGCTGTTTAAAAAAGGTGCGACAGTGTAGCCGAAAAGCTGTTAAAAGCTACTGTTTATTGTGCCGCACTTTTTGAAACATCAGATTAGCTAAATGCAGCACCCGCTTTTTTTATAAGCGATAGTAAATGCTCTACATGTTCAGTAATCGACGTCTGTTGGCTTGTTTGTACAACGAGTTGTTCGTGGTTTAAACCTTTATTTGTTTTAAGTTGTACTAATTCAGAATTCTCTGCGATTGCATTAGCATGTTCAATGCTTGCAATAGCAAAATGGTCTGATTTAACTACACCTGCCATTACTTGCTCAATACTGCCCACTTTAATACTTGATGATTTATTTAAAGAATCAATCGCTTCATTAAGCATAGTTTGTACTTGTTTAGACTCAGAGAAACAGCCAAACATCGGGTAGCTATCAAGGTTTTGTTTACTTATATCGTTTTTATGGGCAAGAGGGTGGTTTTTTGAAACAAATAATACAAGCTGATCTGGTAAGTGAATGTCACTACCAATGCTGTTAATAGCTTGAGAGTATACGCTTATATCTATTTCACCCTGTTGGAGTTTGCGCGTTAGCTCTTGCTGATCTTGTAGCTGCATCTCAATTTTTATATGAGGGTATTGAGCTAAAAACTGTCCACAAGAAATAGGTACTATGCTGCTTGCCTTATTGGTATACCCAATAACGAGCTTTTCATTGGCATTACCGTTTACTGATTGAAAAATCCGCTTTTTCGTTAGCTCAAGTTCCGATAGGGTTGTTTTAGCATATTCTAGAAAAAGTTCGCCTTCTGGCGTTAATTTAACTGAGCGTGTTGAGCGTTTAACTAATTCATATCCCATTTCATCTTCAAGTGTTTGAATGCTGCGCGTTAGCGCTGAAGTACTAATTTGGGTTTGTTCAGCAGCTTGTCTAAAATGACGTAATACACCAAGTGCTACAAATTGCTCTAATTGTTCAAATCTCACTTTATAGTCCCTTTTTATAAGTAAGTCGCAGATACCACGGGCATCAAACACATTAATTTTTTATTCTAAAGTTTAGTAAAATTCTATATTGAAATACGTTTGTAAGTTCATACGTGTTTCCAGCAGGATACCCCCCTTTTAGTATTAATTAAAGAGTAAAGCGACCAAATAGTATTACTTTTTAAATTCATAACTAGTTGTTTATTGTATTTTATCTATATTTTTGCAATGGGTTATCTAAGTAAAGTTATTTGTAGTCAGTAAGTTAGTTAGTATATTTGGATTAAATTGTTCTAGGGGCTGTTGATCTTTGTAGTACATATATCAATCAGCCCACATTGGTAGCCACATCATAGTAAATGCTAAAGCGAGCATTGAATGATAATTTCGTTCAAGCTTTTCATACCGCGTGGCTATCCC
>NZ_JACGWD010000041.1:0-40725 GCF_014077565.1 Pseudoalteromonas sp. 5Ae-yellow | reverse complement strand
ATGGCTTGCTTTATCAGCGTTTAGGAAATAAGTTGATAAAATGTGAAGGGTACAGGAGCCGTATACGAGGTCCGTACGTACGGTTCTGTGAGAGGGATGAGGCATAAGCCTCACCCTACTCGATGCTCAAAAATAACGCTATACTAATACCTCCTCTTCAACTGGGCGGTACTTATGCATGCAACAAATTGAAATATTTGATATTCCAAGTCCTTGCAAAAGTATTTGCTTAGTTAACAACAGAGGGTATTGCAAAGGGTGTTATCGTAGTCGGGATGAGCGCTTTTCGTGGAATACCTTATCGAACGACCAAAAAAAGAAGGTGCTTAGTTTGTGCCAGCAGCGCTACAAGCGCTACCTTCAAAAAAAGCAGCAAAATGCAGTGCCAATCACGCAGGCGCAGCAGCAAGGGTTCGACTTTTAAAAGCTTAATCCATATTTGGCTCTTAGTGCGTACACAGTGCCATTGTTAGTTAGGTTAATTAATGACATTTTAAGCTTTTCTACTAAGTTTTCATTACGTTTATTTAAATAATGATAAAGCGGATAAGTACTCAATACTTCTTTTACAAAACAGCCTTGAGGTGACGGGAGCTCATTATTTTGCATTATAAAGTTAATCATCAAAGCTCCCTGTACTTTTTTCTGAGCAAGCAAATTAAGTTGGGTATTCATGCTTTTAACTTTAATAATATTCCCTGCAAACTGTGTGCTTGCTAAATAATGTTCTTGCACAGGGTAGCCATCAACAATTGCGACGCTATCGAGCTGTTCTAAACTGTTAGGTAAACAGTTTTTATATAATACTAAGTCAAACTTAAATAGCTCATAATCGACTCTAATTAAGTTTTCGTAATTTTCTTCAACGCTTGCATCTCTTCCTAACTGCCCATCAAGTACGCCATTATTTGCAGCGAGCAAAGCATTTTGGTGACTAAAATCGATTATATGTATTTTAAAACCGATATCTGCGTATGCTAACTTTAATAGCTCGAGGGCATAATCAGCTTGAGGTGTACTTTGCGGACGATTAAAAGTGAGGTTGTATTGATGACTAAAACAAGATGCACTAAAAAATAAATTTACCAATAATAACAAGATACTAAAATGTCTATTCATTATCAGTTCCAATTACTACAGAAATAAATAAAATAAGACGCGTATAATAACAAGGAGATTACCTCTTGCCCAGTTTAGAGGGGGAATCAAATAATCTTAAAAGCGAATGAGGAAGTATTGTGAGTTTTAATTTATGCCTATTACCACGTGAAGAAAAATATCAAATTCAGTTAGATTATGAAGCGTCTTTTTGGGCGTATCAAATTAAGCGTAATAAAAAAACGAGAGAGCAAGTTTACAACACAATCCACAGCCGCCCAGTGGCAGAGCAAATGGTTTTGAAACAAAAATTTGAACAGTATTTAGCGCTAATGCTTAGCTAAATATCGATATAAAAATGTATAAAGTTGAAGTGTTAAATGAACTAAAAACCCCACTTGTGAATAAATTCTACAAAAAGCACAGCGTAAGAGGGCGTGCTAATAAACAAGATAAGGTATGGGTTACTTACTATAATAATGAAATAGTGGCAGCATGTAGGTTACAAGATAAAACAGAGTTTTTATTTTTATCTACCATGTTTGTTGCGCTGGAACATCGCGGTAAAGGGATTGCAAAACAATTGCTTTCAACACTCTTAAAGTCGCAAAATAGAGAGATAAAGACCTTCGCATATGAAAACGTAGCTGATTTATATCGCGCTATTGGTTTTAACCAGGTGTTAACATATACTCTTGCTTTACAAGTACTTTTTGATACTTACAAACATCGAAATATAGTCGCTCTAGAGTACCCATAATAATAAATAATAATATGGAATAAGCATGAGTAAATGCGTTAACGGGATAATTAGTTGCTTTGTAGTTTTAATAACTATTCTAAGTTGCCAAGTAGAGGCACAAGTAAAACGTTTATCTCCAAGCGAAGGCTTATCACAAAGCTACGTTAATACTATGCTTATAGACACTAACGGTTACCTGTGGCTTTCGACTGAGGCCGGGCTCAATCGTTATGATGGCTATCAAGTTATTCCAATAAATGGACCTAATGGTGAATTAGAAGAGGCGATCATCGATCGTATTTACCAAGACCCTCAAGGACATATTTGGATTGCCTCGTTACTTGCAGGCCTATTTAGGTACGACCCCGTAACAGATTCATATCAGCAATTCCTTGAAAAACCAACCAGTGAAGAAGAGATTATCAATCAGTCTGTTTTTAGTATGGTGGCCGTTGATAAAAAAACGCTTTGGATTGGGCGAGGTCGCGATTTTGCAAAGCTTGATATCGCAACCGGAAAAATAACAACTATTTTTGAGCTGCCTGCTAAATATAAAAATACTCTTGTGAGAAAGCTGTTTGCTTACAATGGTTATATATTTATAGGTACAAGCCATGGCGCATACGTATTTGATATTGCCACAGAGCAAGTTAGACCTCTACAGCACTTAAAAGGTGAAGCTGAACATATTTACCAAAATAATATTAAGTCGTTCGCATTAGGTGAAAATAAACAGTTGTTAGTCGGGGCGGTACAAGGCTTATACGAAGTTGATATTAGTAACTTATCAAAAATGTTTGAACGCCCAGATTTATCTTTTAAGAGTAAAGTATTACTAAGTGACCTAAATGTTTGGAGCATAGTAAACGAACACGGAACAATAGATTTAGCTACCGACAAAGGCTTGTTTAAATTTGATTTAAACACAAAAGAGCTGATTAAAAATACTCGAATAGCCCAAAGTAAGTACACACTTGCCGATACCAGTATTATTGATATGGCTAAAGATAAATCGGGTGGTACATGGGTTGCGACTAAGACTGATGGTGCGTTTTATTTATCTCATGACAGCTATCATTTTAATAATGTCGATGGCACTTTGCTCGGGGGGGATGGTTTATCGCATCACTCTATCTGGGGGATTACCGAATATAAAGACAAGCTTTGGCTTGCAACGCATAATGGTATTACTGAGGTTGATTTAAAAACAAACATTGGTAAAGCTTATTTAAAAGACTACAAAGTTGACTTACTCACCACTGAATTTACCGTATATGAAATAACGCCCTATAAAGATAATTTATGGCTTTATACAAACCGTGGTTTATTTATTTTTGACCCTGTAACGCATCAAGTTAGCGAACCTAAAGTACATAACCCTGCTGATCAAGAGCTGATTACTGGTAGGGTGCATGGCGTTACACTAATGCCAAATGGCGATCTATACTTTGTGCACTCAGATCATGGGGTATTTATATACAATATAGATTCACAGGTAGTAACGCGTTTGGGTGGCCAATTTGATCAATTTGAACCCTTTTTAGCTCATGGCTTTTTACCCGCGTTGAGCAATAAGCCAGACTCACCACTATTTTTTAATGCTGGAATTTTATATCAAGTAAACCCAAGTGATTTAGCACTTAAAATGATTTACAAAGTGCCAAAGCAGCATGAAAACGTAGCCATTAGCGTGCTTTCTTATTTAATAGATAACAACAATATATTGTGGATATCACTTTCTAATTTTGGCTTGATAGGCCTTGACGCATCTACTTATCAATTAGTACATACAATCGATTTAGAGAAGAATAAATTAGGCACATTGCTTTACGATATGGTGCTAGATGATGATGGCATGATTTGGATGAGTAGCCATAAAGGCATTTGGCGATTAAACCCAGAAACACTTCATTTTCAACAATTTTCTACGTCAGAAGGGCTACTCTCTGCTGAGTTTAATAGTAACGCCATGGCACAGCTTAAAGATGGCCATATTGCGTATGGTAGCTTAAAAGGTTTTACTTATTTTCACCCAATGGAAAACCAAAATTACCAATCACTTATTGATCACGTAAATATTACGCGAGTTGATTTAATGTCACGAGATCTATCGCTTGATTTAAAACAGCCGCTCAACGAGGTTGTGTTAAACCATGATGATATAGGGCTTGAAGTGGCATTTTCTGCCATGGCATTTAGCAATCAAGAACGCATCATTTATGAGTATCAACTCGATAACGGACAAAAAAGTTATACTCGAAATAACAACCGCGTATTGTTTCCAAAATTGAATCCAGGTAATTACCAATTAAAAGTTTGGGCTAAAGACCCCCTGACTGGCGAATATACCTCGCCTGCTATTTTAAAAATAAAAGTAAAGTATCCGCTTTGGCGTGCACCTTATTTTATGGTGCTTTACGCCATGCTGTTTATTGGTTTTGTTGCTATGTGGGTTATGCGCCGTAATAAAATTCAGCGTATTTTATTGGCAGCAAATAAAGAAAGTAAAGAAAGCGAAGCGCGTTTAAAATTAGCACTTGAAGGCAGCGAATCGGGTGTCTGGGATTGGGAGTCGAGCAACCCAAGCATTTACCAACCCCGCTTAGCGAGTGAGTTAAGCTATGAAAATGAAACCGTAAGCCTTGATGAATATTTATCTAAAATTCATCCGCAGGACAAACAGCTATTTCGCTTAGAGTGGCTTGAATTTTTATCTACCGATAAAGGCTACTTTAATTGTACCTACCGCCTGCGCCATGCAAAAGGCTATTGGCGCTGGTATAAGGACTTTGGAAAAGTAGTTGAGTGGGATGATAAAACTCCACAAAAAGTAGCGGGTACTTATACAAATATGACCCGTGAGATGGTGTTTGAAGAACACGCTTTACTATTTACGGCAGCATTTGAGCAAACACGTGATTGGGTGTTTATACTCGATAAAAACTTAAATATTCGGGCTTCTAATAAATCACTGCAAACCGCCTTTAACTTCACCGCTGAGTCGTTATCTAGCCGGACTTTAAATTTAGGTATATCGCGCAGCAATCGTTTTGATTATTTACGCATTATGCAAAAGCTATCTGTTGGGGAGCATTTTTCGTGCGAAGACAGTGTGGTTTTAGCTAATGGTGAATCGCGTCATGTACTTGTGAAAATAAGTGCAGTGGCCGATAACGAGCAGCGCCTTAATAGTTATGTCATTATTTTAACCGATATAAACGCACAAAAATCAGCTGAAAACGAGCTGCACCTATTGGCCAACTACGATGCCTTAACTGGGCTGCCAAATCGTACATTATTTAATGACCGCGTTGAACACGCCCTTGAACAAGCAAAACTGCATGGATGCAAAGTGGCTTTGTTACATATCAATATTAAACGTTTTAAATACTTTAATGACTCATTAGGGCACGAAGCGGCTGATGAGCTAATTAAAGAAGTTGCTGAGCGCTTAAAGTGCTCTTTGCGACCATCGGATAGTGTTGCGCGATTTGGTGGCGATGAGTTTGTCGTGTTAGTAGAAGATATTCATCAGATAGAGCAAGTACTTATAATATGTACTAAGTTGATGGATTGCGTGAATCAAAATATTGCGATTAATGGTCAAGTTGTAAACGTTAATTTAAGTATTGGTGTGTCGATATCGCCAGATGACGCAGAGCAAGGCCCCGCACTTTTAAAAGCTGCGAGCATAGCGTTATATCATGCAAAAGACTCTTTAGAAGGGCGCTACCAGTTTTATAAGCAAGAGATGAACCAGCATGTTCAAAGAGCGCTGCATCTTGAATCTCAGCTTACTAGAGCGTATCGAGAAGAAGAGTTTTGTAATTACTATCAGCCTATTATTAATGCTAAGAGCCAAAAAACAGAAGGCTTTGAAGTGCTGCTGCGTTGGCCCGAAAATAAACTAGTACAAACTCAAGAGTTTTCTTTAGCAGCAGAGGGTATTGGCTTAATTACAAAAATTATGCTGCAAACATTTGCGCGTGCTTTACTAGAGCTAAAAGAGTGGCGAAAAGCCTCGCCTCACTTGTATCTTTCTATTAATTTATCGGCGCTCGATTTTGAATTCGAAGATTTAGTACCCGAGATTAGAAATGCGCTAAATCATGCGCAGGTATCATCAGAAGCCATTGTTTTTGAAATAACAGAATCTGTACTTATGCGCGACTCTCATCAAGCTCTGCAAAGCATGGAGCAACTTAAAAAGCTAGGTTGCAAGCTCTACATGGATGACTTTGGTACGGGGTACGCACCGCTCACTTATTTAAAGCGCTTTCCGATTGATGTATTAAAAATTGATAGGAGCTTTGTAGAAGATATTGGGATTGATTCTGACGACGAAGCCATTATTCAGTCAACCCTTGCATTGGCCCACAGCTTAGGTAAAGAATGTGTTGCGGAGGGTGTAGAAAGCTCGCATCAACTTACCTTTTTAAAGGCTCGAGGATGCAAGCATTTCCAAGGGTATTTGTTTAGTAAACCGGTACCAAATAACGAAGTGCTGGCACTTATTAATCGCGATTGGAGCGATATTTTCAATCAATAATAGCGATAGAAAATTAAGGGCGTTTACCACAATGGCGACAATAAATATGACTATTGTGCTGATTGAGTTGGGTCTTAATCGCTTTATTGGCCTCAAGTTTACTTAGCCCTAATTTGTAGCGTAGATCTTCTAAGTGTTCGTGTTGGGCTTGGTTAAGTGTGCCATCTTGAATTTGTTCATGCACTGCATCCTCAAAAAATTGGCGGCGCTTACGTATTTGTTCTGAAAAGCTAGACGCCAATAACCCTGTAGGAATTGCGACCATGCCCATGCTTAGCAATGTGATCACACCGCCAAAAAATTTCCCCATTGCCGTTATAGGCACTACATCCCCATAGCCCACGGTAGTTAGCGTTGCCATTGCCCACCACATAGCCGCAGGAATAGAGCCAAAAGTATCTGGCTGTATATCGTGCTCAATTAAATAAATTCCACATGAAGCTAAAATGAGCACTACGGCCATAATAAAAAATGCCGCTAAGAGTGAGCTACCTTCATCCATAAATGCTTGTAACAATAACTGCATTGCACGTGAGTAACGAGTAAGTTTAAAGACGCGCAATAATCTAAGTACGCGTAAAAAACGTAAATCGAGCGGAAATAAAAACATCATTAAGCTAGGTAAAATAGCGATTAAATCGATAAGTGCCAGTGGCGATAAAAAATATTTTAATCTGCGTTTACTGTTCGACCCTTCAATTGCCATATATTTTGTTTTATCTATACAGGCCCAAAGCCTTGCTAAGTATTCAACAGCAAAAATAGTGACAGAGACAATTTCTAAAACTAAGAATTCGTTGTAATACTGCTCTGCCACACTTGGGATTGACTCAATAACAATGGCTACAACGTTAATCATTATTATGCTAATGAGTGCAATATCAAGAATATGCCCTGAACGTTGATATTGACCTGTACCTTCAAACAGGCAAGCCATTTTTTGGCGTAAAGTTTGCGGTTCATTCATTATTTAAGTTTAAGTACCATGTTAATACTGCCTTCTTCAAAGTCGCGACTAATTTTAAAACCTAACTTACGGGCAAGCTCAATCATCCCCGTATTCTCTGGTAAGGTTATGCCTTCAATCGATTCCACACCTTGGCGTTTACAGTGGTTAATTGCAGCACTCATTAGTATGCGACCAAGCCCTAAACCTTGGCAATCTGAGCGTACTACAATGGCAAACTCAGCATGCAGGTTATCGGGGTCCATAATAACGCGAGACACACCCAGTGTACGAGTTTTACCTTCAAAGCGTTGGCAAACAATAAACGCCATTTCGCGGTCATAATCAATTTGGGTCATTTTAGCGAGTTGGTCGTGGTTAAATTGTGGTAGTTCGCCAAAAAAGCGTTTATATCTGTCCTCTTTATTAAGTGACTCGTCAAATGCTTTATGGGCTTGTTCATCTTCTGGCTTTATCGGTCTGAGCGTAGCTTGGGTGTTGTTTTTAAGCGTTACCACTTCAACAAGTTCAATAGGGTAGGGACGAATAGATAAGCGCTTACGATTGATCTGAGTTTGATAGCGGCTAAGTGTCATGGTGGCATCGAGCACTAAAAATTGACCATTACTGGCAAGTATAGGATTTAGTTCCATTGAGCTTATGTCAGGTTGATCAATAACTAACTGAGAAATACGCGTTAGCAGTGCACACAAACGATACTTATCAACTTTTTCGGGGAGTATGCGCTCCTTTAATACGCCTTTATCGTGCGCTGCTGCAATTAAATACTTTGCTAAGTTCATATTCAGTGGAGGTAGCGCAACGGCGGCTTGTGCATATTCAAGCCCGGTACCTGCTTCACCCAATAATATAACTGGGCCAAAATTAGGCTCTGTTTTAATCGCAATTCTCAGCTCATTTGCGCCTGCTCGTGGCGCCATTTTTTGTAATGAGAACCCTTCAATAACAGCATCTGGATAAGTGTTTTTAATACGGATGAGCATTGCAAAAGCGGTTTGCTCAACCTCGTTAGCATCATTTAGGTTAAGTACAACACCACCTACTTCAGATTTTGAGGCAATACTTGGGCTAATGAGCTTTAACGCGACTGGAAAACCCAGCTCTATGGCTTGCTCTCTCGCTTCTGTTGGTGTGTAGGCAACCTCAGTTTGAATACATTTAATACCGTAATGGTTTAATACTTGGCTTGCCTGATGGGTAGGTAAGTAGCTTTGTCCTTCATCTAAAAACTCATTAATAAGGGTTCTAGCTGCCACCTTATTTATTTTAGCGTCATCAGTGTTCGACTCGGGTGTTTGCGTTAAATGCTTTTGGTTACGACGATACGTTACCAAGTGCATAAATGCACCAACAGCCCCCTCTGGTGTTCTATAAGTGGGTATTGCGTTGTTTGAGCACACTTTTCTGGCAGCGTAAGATGCGTCTTCACCCATAAAGTTAGTTATAACGTAAGGGCGCGCCATTTTAGGCAATGTTTGTAAGGTTTCTACAATAATGTTGGCGTAGTCTTTGCTGGGCGCAAGCGCTGAGGGAGTATGGATAATCAGTAAATTTTTAACTTCTTTTGCGTGCAGTAAAACTTCTAATGCTTGCTTATAACGTGCAGGTGCTGAGTCGCCAAAAATATCCACAGGGTTTGAGGTGGTTTCTGATTGCGGAATGACTTTATTTAGCGCATTTCGGGTTTCAATGCTTAGTTCTGCTAATTTACCGGAGCTTTGAATTAGCTCATCAACAGCCATAACACCCGGGCCGCCACCATTAGTTAAAATAGTCAGTTGCTCTACTTTTAATAATTTGGGGTGCATGGCGAGTGTTTGTGTCGCTGCAAACAGTTCACGTAAGTCATTTACGCGCAGCATACCAGCGCGTTGAAATAACGCATCGTAAACAGCATCAGAGCTTTGCTTTCCGCCGGTGTGAATTTCGGCCGCGAGTGCGCCGGCACTTGTTTTACCTGTTTTAATCGCAATTACAGGTTTGCTAAAGGCCGCAGCTCTTGCTGCTGATATAAAGCCACGAATATCTTCAATGTTATCAATGTAGAGTAAAATAGCTTTGGTTTTAGCATCACGACCTAAAAAGTCGAGTAGTTCATTGAAGTTTATATCAAGGCAATCGCCTACTGATACAAAATATGAAAAGCCAATTTCTTTGTTTTTAGCCCAATCTAAAATGGTTGAGCATACTGCTGCTGATTGCGATACAAATGCTATTTTACCTGGGCTTGCCACGGTATGTGAAAAGCTCGCATTTAACCCAATATGAGGGATCAGCAAGCCTAAACAGTTGGGTCCAAGCAAAGTAACTTGCTTGGCTTGAGCGCATGCTTCAAGCGCGCTTTTTTGCTCCCCAGACAGCCCATCGGCAATAACAATAGCGGTTTTACAGCCAAGCTCTCCAAGCTGCTCAATAATATCAATTAAGGTGTTTTTGTTAGTACAAATAACAGCAAGGTCGGGTACTTTTGGTAAGTCAGCAATAGAAGGGTAAGCAAGTACGCCATGTACTGCGCTATGGCTTGGAGTAACAGGCATTATCGGCCCTTTAAAGCCACCTTGAAGTAAGTTGCGCATAACCACAAAACCAGCCCGAGTTGATATGTTAGAGGCGCCAATAACGGCCACTGAGCTTGGGTTAAAAAATTGGGTTATACGCTTAAGGCTCATGGTTTTTCCTAGGCTGATTAAATTTTGCGTTATTTATAGTTTCAATGTACCCTGTTTACTGTGTTATTTCGAGCGTCTCGATGCTTATTATTGATATCAATCAAGGAGATTATTGTGAATAAAACCCCCGGTTTTTACATTGTTATAGCGGCTATTTGTTTAAGTATAGGCTTAATTAGCTTAGGGTTTATTTTAAAAAGTACCGCTTTGAGTGTGAAAGGGATGGAACGTACTGTGCAGGTTAAGGGATTGGCCGAGCGAGAAGTAATAGCCGATACGGTAATTTGGCCTCTGCAATTTAGTGATGCCGACAATAACCTTGAAAAATTAGTAAGCCGAGTTGAGAAAAAAAATGATGCGGTAACTGCTTTTTTAAAACTCCATGGTTTTGACAACGATGAAATAACAATAGGTAGCCAGTCAGTTATTGATAAGCAAGCACGTGAATACAGTAATGAAAATCAACAATTTAGATACATAGTGCGCTCAAATATTATTGTTTATTCTGCTGCGCCAGATAAAGTGCAAAACGCGCTGAGTAAAGTAAGCCAGCTTGCTAAACAAGATATCGCAATAGTGCAAGATAGCTACGAAACAAAAGTTGAATACATCTTTACTGGCCTCAATGATGTAAAGCCTGCGATGGTGCAAGAAGCAACTGAAAAAGCGCGTGAAGTCGCTAATAAATTTGCTAAAGACTCTAATTCAAAATTAGGCAAAATAAAAACAGCTCGCCAAGGGCAATTTAGTATCAGTAATCGAGATTCAAACACACCGCAAATAAAAAATATAAGAGTGGTAACCAGTGTTGAATATTACTTAAATGACTAGGGCCTGTTGACCTTTCAGAATTAAAATTTGTTCAATCTAGGTGCGATTTAATCGCGGCGTGAGGTTTGTAACCTAGCGGGCTAAGTAAAAACCGAGCTAAGCTTCCGCGTCCTGCTCACGCCCCTTACCTACATCCATGTAGGCAACAAAGAGTAAATTGCCCCTAGGCAGAACCCTTCGGCAGCGCATGTTTGGCATTTATTCCACGTTACCGCCTATTTATGGGAAATAACCACACTGCATAGGCTCTGCCTTGCCTAAATACCAAACATACTGCTGCAAATTTAACCTCGAAAGATAAATAGGCTCTAGGAAATAATATGTCAGAGTCTAAATATGGTCAGTTTGTACTGGCGCCCCGTTCGTATTTTTTCACTGCTATAGCGAGCGTAGTATTTGCGTTTATAGGCTTTAGTTATAATGCATGGCGGATGGAGGCAAGTGAAGATAACAACAATACACGCATTGTTAGCTTTCAAATTTTACAAGAACTAGCCGAGCTTGAGCTTATTGTATTTGCAGCACATTACGATAATAACAAAATAGATGGCAGCCCCAGAAAAGGCTGGGTTAAAGTTAACTTTATTCATGACTTAAGCTACTTAGCCGTTGATAAAGTACATTTAAAAACAAAAGACTTACAAAAGGTCTGGCAAACAAATTGGCCAAATATGGTTGATCACCAAAGTGCTGCGCAATCTATTACACATGCCATAGACAGTGTGCGTACAGAAGTTGTGAGTGAATTAAAGCGCCTTGATTAAGTGAGCAACTTGCGCCGTTGAGCGTTGCAAGTAAGCGGCGCTCAGTAAAATTGTGGTCTCGTTAACTTTTTGCCCTTTTATTACGTTGGTAAGCTGCTGTTTAGCGTTAGGATTTTGTTTTTGCTCTATTTCCATTAATGCTAACAAAGCTGAAAATTCATGCTTTACCGGTGTGCTAGGTTTATTTGCATAGGCTATGTAGCAGGCAACCGGTGTTAAGCCATGAGAGTTGGGCTGCGCCAGCGCTTTAGCTAACTCATCATTTGATTCAAACAACATCAAAGAGCGCACATAGTTAAATGGCAGCTTTGTAGCATCGGCATGCTTAAACACATTGTGCAATACGTTATTTCCTTGTGTATCTTGTACTAAAAAGCCTTTATTTACTTTCAGCGCAGGGGTAAAAAAGCTCAATGCGTCAATATTAGTGAGTTGATTAATAAATGGAGAAGGTGCTGTATTAGTACTTAATATACGGATTGCTATGTTTTGCATAAAGTCATACTTAACACTCAACCGTTGGGCGCTGTCATATAAATGGTTAAGCTGCAAAGTTTGCTGAGCAGGGCTTAACTGCTTAAAGTCGTTATCGAGCTCATTTAACTGTTGCTTTGAAATACGCGCATTAAGTAGTTGTATGCTTAAATCCATTATTATTTCCAAAAATCTTTTTTACTACTATAAAACAAAAAAGGCCGCAAATGCGACCTTTCATATTTAAAGCAATTGTTTAAATTGGTTTTAAGCTTTTTTGCTTGCTACCCATTCATTAACAAAGTTCTCTAGTACATTTAGTGGTACAGGACCATTTTTAAGTACTACGTCGTGGAACTGGCGAATATCAAACTTATCACCCAGTTGCTTTTTAGCGTCTTCACGAAGCTCTAAAATCTTGAGCATACCCACTTTATAAGCCGTTGCTTGTGAAGGCATTACAATGTGACGCTCAACCATTTTAACACCGTCAGATGTTGCATTAGGCGTGTTATTTACGTAGTAATCAATACCTTCTTGACGAGTCCACTTCATCGCGTGAATACCCGTATCAACCACTAGACGACATGCGCGCCATAGCTCCATTGAAAGACGACCAAAATCTGAGTAAGGGTCTGAGTACATGCCCATTTCTTTAGGAATGAACTCTGAGTATAAACCCCAACCTTCAATATACGCAGTGTAACCACCAAATTTACGGAACTTAGGAACGCCTTCTAGCTCTTGCGAAATAGCGATTTGCATGTGGTGACCCGGAATACCTTCGTGGTAAGCAAGTGCTTCCATTTGATATGTTGGCATAGCTTCCATGTCATAAAGGTTAGCGTAGTAAATACCTGGGCGTGAACCATCTGGAGCTGGCTGTTGGTAAAATGCTTTGCCCGCTGCTTTTTCACGGAATGCTTCAACTGCTTTTACTTTTAAATCAGCTTTTGGTTTAACAATGAATAACTCATCTAAGCGTGTTTTCATTGTATCAATAAGTCCAGTGGCTTCATCAAGGTAGCGTTGCTTACCTTGTGCATCATTAGGGTAGTAAAATTGTTTGTCAGTTTTCATAAACTGCATAAACGCTTTTAAGTCGCCTTTAAAGCCTACTTTATCTTTAATTTCACGCATTTCATCATGAATACGTGTCACTTCAGATAAACCAATTGCATGAATTTCTTTAGCCGTTAAATCTGTTGTTGTAGTGCGCTTAAGTGCGTTGTTATAAAACGCTTCGCCATCTGGTAATTTCCATGCGCCATCGCGATCATCAGCACGTTTCTCAAGCTGCGCTAGGTAATTAATTAGCTTAGAGTAAGATGGTTTAACAGCCGATTTTAATGCATCTGATGCATCGCTGATTAACGAGTCTTTTTCGCCTTGGCCAATTTCAAGCGCTGTTACTTTTCGTTTAAAGTCAGCAAGCAATGTGGAATCATCGCCTTTTTCAAACGGTGCACCGTGAATAATGTTTTTGCTTGAATCAATAACATGCGGGAATATAAATTTAGGGGCTATGATGCCTTTTTCTGCACGTACAGTTAAATCAACGATAAGCTGATCAATAACACCAGTTACACCATTTAGGCGTGAAATGTAGTCTTTAGCTTCTTTTACATTACTAATTGAGTGCTGATTAATTAAAAACGCGGGGATCATAGAATGCGTACCAAACATCTGGTTCACAGGGTAATTATGGTAGCGCCATTTAAAGTCAGCAATTGAGCTTTCAAGATCCTGTTTTTTTAAGTCGTAGCTAACTTTTGTTGCATCATCTAATAGATCACGATTAATTGCTTTTAATGCAACTAGGTCAGCTTTTGTTTGTGCTAAATCTTTAAGCTTTCTTTCTTCGCTGCCATCGTCCCATTTATCGTAATCTTGCTTAATCCCCATGTATGTTTGATATACAGGGCTGCTCATTACATCGCGGTTAAATGTATCTTCAAAAAATGCATTGGCTTTGTCTATTTCACTTTGTTGTGATTGAACTGCTTGTGCAATAGGGGCTGAAGTAGATTGTTGTGTTGTTTGCTGGCAGCCAGCAAGTAGTGCAACGCTTACTGCGGCCGCAATAAAAGTGAGTTTACGCATTGTTTTCCCTTTTGTTGTTAGAAACCCATTAGGGTGATTTATATTTATTAGTTTTATATTGTTGTGCAGTGCCTTAGCGCTACACAAACAATTCTAGCAGGTCATTTAAAAAGCGATGACCTTTTAAGGTTACCTGCCAATGGCTGTCTGTTTGAGTCAATAAACCTTTATTTATTGCTTGGTTTAATGCACTTTGCTGACTTTGCAGCGGCAGTGTTGTTAGTTTATTAAAATCATTAATTGGGCAAGGCTCAACAAGGCGAAAGCGATTCATAAAAAATTCAAACGCTAAATCGTCCTGCTCTACATGCCAGCTTTTATACATATATGGTTTAATTAAATCCATATAGCCGCGTGGATGTTTAACCTTTTCGGTACGCGTTATAAGCCCTGTATTTGCATCAGTAACCTTACCATGTGCGCCGCAGCCAATACCGAGATAATCGCCAAAACGCCAATAATTTAAGTTATGTTGGCATTGATAGCCCGGTTTTGCATAGCCCGATATTTCGTATTGCACGTAACCTGCTTGCGCGAGTAACTCAACCCCTTGTTCTTGAATGTCCCACAGTGTTTCATCTTGTGGCAAGGTAGGGGGCTTTGAAGCAAACTGAGTATTGGGTTCAATAGTTAGTTGATACCAAGATATATGCGGAGGATCTAGCGCTATTATTTGCTTTAAATCACTCAGTGCATCGTCAAGTGTTTGCCCCGGTAAGCCGTGCATTAAATCAAGGTTAAAGCTGTTTAAACCGGCTTCTTTAGCTTGCTGCGCAGCATAATTAGCCTCGTCGCTGCCATGAATCCGACCAAGTGCTTTTAACTTGTCGTTTTGCATGCTTTGCACGCCAATAGAAATACGGTTAATACCTGCTTTTACGTAATCTTTAAAACGACCTGTTTCTACTGTGCCAGGGTTGGCTTCAAGGGTAATTTCGCAGTTGTCTTCAAGTCCAATTAGGCTATCGACTTCTTTAAGTAAGCGGGTGTAAGCTGCACCAGTTAATAAGCTTGGAGTGCCGCCACCAATAAAAATACTGTGAATTTTACGCCCTTGCACTAAGTGCAAATCAGCTTTTAAATCATCAATTAAATGCTGAACATATTCAGCTTCAGGTATTTCACCTTTTTGTCCGTGGCTATTAAAATCGCAGTACGGGCATTTTTGCACGCACCAAGGCACGTGCACATATAAGCTCAGTGGTGGAAGGTTCACAGGCCGCCTTTTTGCTTTAGCTCTAGCAATAATTTTTGTAGCGCTTGTCCGCGATGACTCACTGCATTTTTTTGCTCTTTTGTAAGCTCAGCACTCGTACAATTTTTCTCTGCTACAAAAAACACCGGATCGTAACCAAAGCCACCGTTGCCATTTTGAGTTAATGTAATTTCGCCTTCCCAGCTTGCACTGCAAATAAGTGGAGTAGGGTCATCTGCGTGGCGCATTAATACCAGTACACACCAAAAACGAGCACTACGGATAGGGTTATTACCCAAATCAACGAGTAACTTATCAATGTTATCTTGATCGCTGGCACCTGGGCCTGCAAAACGGGCTGAGTAAACGCCGGGCGCGCCATTTAAGCCATCAACTTCTAAACCAGAGTCATCGGCAATAGCTGCCATGCCAGTAATTTTAGCGGCATGGCGCGCTTTAATAATGGCATTTTCAACAAAGGTAGTGCCGGTTTCGGCAACTTCACTTACATTAAAATCGCTCTGTGGAACTACATTAATATTCAGAGAGCTTAGCATGTTAGCTAGCTCTTTTACTTTGCCAGGGTTACCTGTAGCAAGTACTAAAGTTTTGGTCATGTTATTAATCTACGTAAAATTTTTGCTGAAACTGTAATTTTTGAAATTGATTACTTTGTTGTATTTCAATCTCAAAGCGTAAAATCTCTTCGTTGGTGTAATCAACTTGGGCAAGGTAATAAATTGACTCACCTTCTTTTACTTCTTTAAAAGCAAGCGTTTGTTTGTTGCCAAGTAGGTTTTTCGCTGTGCCTGTAAGCTTTGCCGTTTGGGCTGTGTTTTCGGCATCATTTTTTAAAACAGAAATATTCACAATGCCTTTGTATCCGCTTCGCTCAAGGCCATACGCTTTTGATATTTTTGGCTGAATAAAAGTAGAAGGAAAAGCGATGTAATGCACTTGCCAAGGGCCAAGCTTTTTGTATTGTGCGCCTTGCATTTCTTCGCTTTGCGCGTTAAATGCAAATGCTAAACAAGCAATAAAACAAAACTTAATTAAACGGTTCATTATTAACTCCTAGAAACATATAAAAAAGAGACCATAAGGCCTCTAAAAATATTGAGTATAGACTTTTAAATTTAGTAAAAAATGTAACTAGGGATAAGAAATCCACTCAAGAGTATCTGTAAAAACTGAATTGCGATAATTAATATCAATACCGATAAGTCCAATCCACCCATAGGCGGAAGAAATTTACGAATAGGTTTAAGCATTGGTTCAGTAAGTTGGTGGAAAACTGCTTCAATAGGGTTATAGCCCTGGCTTACCCAACTTAAAATAGCGCGAATGATAAGGATCCAAAATACTAAATTAAATATTTCAAATATTGTTGTTATAAATGCATCCATAAATACATACGGTGTATTCCAAATGTAGTGAGATACTAATACAAGAGTACTGACTTTGGCTACGGCAACTATAAATGCCAGCAATAGAGATGCTAAATCAAGCCCACCAAATCCAGGAATGATTTTACGCAGTGGTTTTACCGCAAACGAAGTGGCTTTAACCACAAACTGGCTCATTGGATTATAAAAGTCGGCTTTTGCCCACTGCAGCCAAAAGCGCAGTAATACCACCATTAAAAACAAATCAAACAGGGTACTGATTAAAAATTGCATGGCATTCATAGTGTAACCTTCAATAAAAAGTGGTTTTAAAGTTCTTTTTCCATTTGCTCTGCGCGTGCAATACACGCATCCATTGCATCGCCAACGGTTTTAGTTAAGCCTTCATCTTTTAAGTGCTCAACAGCTGCGTGAGTAGTACCGCCTTTAGATGTTACGTTTGAACGTAGTTGCGAAATACTAATATCAGGCTGACTAAGTGCCATTTCGGCAGCGCCGAGTGCTGTTTGTTGCACTAAACGTCGAGCATCTTCATCGTTAAAGCCCAGCGCTTTAGCTTTTTCTTCTATGGCTTCCATAAATAAGAAAAAGTAAGCTGGCGATGAGCCAGTCACAGCAATAATATCGTTAATTTGCGACTCTTGCTCAACCCATACAGCGATGCCAGTACATTCAAAAACTTGCTGTACAAATTCGTGTTCGCTTTGTGTTTCGCCCGCACCATATAAACCTGATACACCACGCCCTAATAAAGACGGTGTGTTTGGCATACAACGTACCATTTTAACGTCTTGGCCTAGCATTTCACGCAAACGTTTTACAGTTAAGCCCGCAGCAACAGAAATAAACAGTTTATCGCTAAAGTCTACGCCTGACTCTTGAAACGATTTACATAAATCGCCCATCATTTGTGGTTTAACAGACAAAACAATTACATCAGCATCGCGCAGGGCTTCGTTATTGTCACTGGTGGTTTGCACCTTGAAATCAAATGCTACCTTTTCAAGCTTTTCTTGGTTGCGGTTAGTCGCAATTATGTTACTTGCGTTAAAGCCGTTTTTTACCATGCCACCAATAATGGCGTAGCTCATATTACCTGTGCCTATAAATGCGATTTTTTTATCTGACATAAGTCTGTTATCACCTTTTAAGTTCGTGTTCCAAAAATGTCTGTGCCGATCCTTACCATGGTTGAGCCTGCGCTAATGGCAGCTTCAACATCGTTACTCATACCCATCGACAAAGTATCTACTTGAGGATATTGGGTCTTTAGTTTATCAAAGCAAGTTTGTAATTGCTCAAAAGATTGAATTTGCGTATCCAGTTTGTCGCTTTTAGCGGGAATTGCCATTAAACCTCGAAGTGTTAAGTGCTCACATTGGTTAATAAAATTGGCAAGTTCATCTATTTCATCACGGCGGCAACCTGACTTTGCTTCCTCATTACTTATATTTACTTGAATAAGTATATTAAGAGGTGGTTTATCGTCTGGGCGCTGGGAATCTAATCGCTTTGCTATTTTTATGCGATCAACACTTTGCACCCAATCAAAGTTAGCAGCTACTAATGCACTTTTATTTGATTGAATAGGGCCAATGAAATGCCAAATGATGTCGCTATATGACTGTAGTTGAGCTATTTTATCTATAGCCTCTTGAACATAAGATTCACCAAATTCGCGCTGACCATGCTCATAAGCTGCAATAATATCTTCGCTTGGTTTAGTTTTAGACACTGCTAGTAGAGTAACTTCGTTAGTGTTTCGCTGTGTGTTTTTTGCCGCGTCTGCAATTCTAGCGTAGGCGGATGTGAGTCGTTCTGCTATTGTAACCATATATTTATCAGTTAGTTGTGGAGTCATAAATGGATATTACCGAATTATTAGCGTTTAGTGTGCAACACAAAGCATCCGATTTACATTTATCGTCGGGTGTTTCACCTATGATACGCGTAGACGGTGATGTTCGCCGCATTAATATACCAGCCCTTGCAGACAAAGACGTAAACAGTCTGGTTTACGATATTATGAACGATAATCAACGCAAGGACTACGAACAAAACCTCGAAGTGGATTTTTCGTTTGAAGTGCCTAATTTAGCACGTTTTCGTGTGAATGCGTTTAACTCTAATCGCGGGCCTGCTGCGGTATTTCGTACCATACCAAGTGAAGTGTTAACGCTTGATGATTTAGGTGCGCCAGATATTTTTAAAACAATCTCTGATACCCCACGTGGACTCGTGTTAGTAACAGGGCCAACGGGTTCTGGTAAATCAACAACACTTGCCGCTATGGTCGATTATATAAATCAAAATAAACATCACCATATTCTAACAATAGAAGATCCAATCGAGTTTGTTCACGATAATAAATTAAGTTTAATTAACCAACGTGAAGTTCACCGCGATACACATAGCTTTTCAAACGCGCTACGTAGTGCATTGCGTGAAGACCCTGATGTAATACTTGTGGGTGAGTTACGTGATTTAGAAACAATTCGTCTTGCAATGACTGCTGCCGAAACGGGTCACTTAGTGTTTGGTACGCTGCATACTACTTCTGCACCAAAAACTATTGACCGTATTATTGATGTATTCCCAGGTGAAGAAAAAGCTATGGTGCGCTCAATGTTATCTGAATCTTTACGTGCGGTAATTTCACAAACACTGCTTAAAAAAATTGGTGGTGGGCGAGTTGCAGCACACGAAATTATGATTGCAGTCCCTGCTATTCGTAACTTAATTCGTGAAGATAAAATTGCACAAATGTATTCGTCTATTCAAACCGGTGCGTCTGTGGGCATGCAAACAATGGATCAGTGTTTAACTAATTTAGTTAATCACGGTATTGTTACAAATGCGGCAGCGAAAGAAAAAGCGCAAGACAAAACACAATTTGGTGGGTAAGAAATTATTATGGCTTTATCTTTAAACGACTTTTTACTCATAATGATTGAGAAAAAGGGTTCTGACCTATTTGTATCGAGTCAGTTACCTGTAAGTGCAAAAATAAACGGTGAACTAACAGCTCTCAGTGACGATAGACTGACTGATGAGCAATCGCTTGAGTTAGTAGAATCTGCAATGAGCGAAAAGCAAAAAGCAGAATTTCATACAACGAAAGAATGTAACTTTGCGATTGCTACCGACGAAGGGCGTTTTCGTATTTCTGCTTTTTGGCAGCGCGATAGAGCAGGTATGGTTATTCGCCGTATTGTGACGCAAATTCCTGATGTGAGTGATTTAGGTCTGCCGTCTACGCTGACAGATGTAATTATGTCTAAACGCGGTCTTGTCTTGTTTGTAGGTGGTACAGGCACGGGTAAATCGACCTCACTAGCTGCACTTATTGGTTATCGAAACCGTAATCAACGAGGTCATATACTGACCATTGAAGATCCGATTGAGTTTGTTCATGAGCATCGTAAAAGTATTATTACTCAGCGCGAAGTAGGGCTTGATACAGAAAGCTTTGAGTCGGCACTTAAAAGCTCATTACGCCAAGCTCCAGATGTTATTTTGATTGGTGAAATTCGATCGCAAGAAACCATGGAATACGCCCTAAGCTTTGCTGAAACCGGGCACCTGTGTGTTGCAACACTACATGCTAATAATGCGAACCAAGCGATTGACCGTATTATGCATTTAGTACCAAAAGAAAAACACGATAAGCTTAAGTACGACTTAGCACTTAACTTACGTGCCATTGTTGCTCAGCAATTAGTGCCGACTGCTGATGGTGAAAGCCGTGTTGCAGCTATTGAAATATTGCTTAACTCACCAATGGTCGCTGAACTGATTAAAAATGGTGATATTGGCGGAATTAAAGAGGCAATGGCTAAGTCGAAAGAAATGGGCATGCAAACCTTTGACCAAGCGTTATTTGAGTTGTACAGACAGCAGCGAATTAACTACGCTGATGCACTGCACCATGCTGACTCGCCAAATGATTTACGCTTAATGATAAAACTGCGCAATAACGAACAACAAGGTGCGGGCTTTTTACAGGGCGTTACTATTGATGGCCTTGATGATAAAAATAGCGATCAATAATTTAAAAGTAATTAATAAAAAAGCGCCAATTGGCGCTTTTTTTATTTGTATAAAGGGTTGTTTATATAGCCAGTTTATTCACCGTAACTAGATTCAAAAAAGCTTTCTAAAATAATAACCGCAGACATATTATCTACGTTACCTTTACCTAAGTTTTTATAGCCGCCACTTTCAAAAAGTCGCGCTTTAGCATCCGCTGTCGTTAAGCGCTCATCCTGTGTTTGCACAGGAATGCCATAATGATTATGCAATCTGTTGGCAAACTTTTTTGCTTTAAAGGTAACCTCTTGTGATGTTCCATCCATATTTAGTGGTAAACCAACAACCATTAAGTCAGGCTGCCACTCGGCTACTTGTACGGCGATATGGTCCCAGTTAGGAATGCCATCTTGTGCTTTTACAGCCTTAAGGCTAGACGCACTGCCGGTTAACTCTTGCCCAATAGCAATACCAATACTTTTGGTGCCAAAGTCAAAGCCCATTACAGTGCGTTCGCCTTGCGGCTTAAGCGATTTTTTTGTCATGTGTATCTTGTTTAAGTTTGCTAAGGGTTAGTTACTATTATGCGTGACCAGCTTCAGGGCTGAGTTGGCTAATATCAAAGCCCAACATTGAAACTGCTTTTTCCCATCGTTTTTCAACGGGGGTATCAAAAATGATCTTCGGATCGGCTTCTATGATCAACCAGCTGTTATCAAGTAACTCTTGTTCGAGTTGTCCTTGCTCCCACCCTGAATAACCAAGTGTAATAATAAACTGCTCTGGTGCTTGTGCAGTGGTTAAGTTTGCTAGAACGTCTTTTGAGGTAGTGATCATAATATCGCTACTGAGTTTTTGACTTGCTGAATAACCCGATTGGGGAGAGTGCAGTACAAAACCACGGTCAGTTTTAACGGGTCCACCTGCAAACACACTTACTTTTGCTGCGTTTTGCGTTTTGTCGTTATCAATTTCTATTTTATCTAAAAGTTCGCCAACAGTAACATCAATAGGTTGGTTTATTACCAAGCCCATAGCCCCATCTTCATTGTGCTCACAAATATAGGTAACAGCACGTTTAAAAAAAGGGTCTTGCATTGACGGCATCGCGATTAAAAAATGATTTTCTAATGACTGCATAGATTTCACCCTTTTTAGTTAATGAACTTTGAGTATGGCATAGTTATTTAAATTGACATAAAAAGCCCATTAATTGCATGAAAGGCTTAAACTAATGGGCTTTTTATTGTGGTAATTACTTACCTAATTTACGCTCAATTGCATCAAATAAAATACCTGTGATAGAAATATCATAAGCAGCTTCAATTTCGCGTACGCACGTTGGTGCAGTTACGTTAATTTCAGTTAATTTATCGCCAATAATATCTAAACCTACAAATATTAAGCCTTTTTCTTTAAGCGTTGGCGCAACTGCTTGCGCAATTTTTAAATCAGATTCACTAAGTGGGCGCGCTTCGCCTCGACCGCCAACAGCTAAATTACCGCGTGTCTCACCATTTTGTGGAATACGCGCTAAACAATACGGAATAACCTCGCCATCAATAACCAATACGCGCTTGTCGCCTTGTTTGATCTCTGGGATGTAATTTTGCACCATAGCAAAGCGGCTACCGTGCTCGGTTAGCGTTTCACAAATTACACCAATGTTGGCATCGTCTTCTCTAAGGCGGAAGATAGATGCGCCACCCATGCCATCAAGCGGCTTTAAAATAATGTCTTTATGCTGTGCTAAAAATTCACGAATTTGTTTTTGGCTACGTGTAACAAGTGTGTCTGGCGTATGCTCGCTAAACCATGCTGTAAACAGCTTTTCGTTAGCATCGCGAAGGCTTTGTGGCTTGTTAATTATTAACGTACCTTCTTGTTCAGCACGCTCTAAAATATACGTCGCGTAAATGTATTCAGTATCAAAAGGAGGGTCTTTACGCATTAAAATTACGTCAAGATCGGCAAGGGCTATAGTGGCTTTTTCTTCAAGCTCATACCATTTTTCTGCATTATTAAACACTTGCGCTTTAGACGCTGTAGCGTACGACTTGCCTTTACGAAGAGATAAATCGTCCATCTCCATATAATAAATTTCGTAGCCACGTTCTTGCGCTTGCATCATCATTGCAAAACCGGTGTCTTTTTTGATGTTAAATCCACTAATAGGATCTGAAATAATACCTAACTTAATTGCCATGCGCTGTGCCTTACTATAAATGTTACTGTTTATATGAGGGTGCTTTTAGTTATTTCAATTAGCTAAATCGCCAAATTGAAGTTGTAATGCACTTAAGACCGTTAAAGCGGCTGTTTCCGTTCTTAAAACGCGCGGGCCTAAGCGAATATCTACAAACTCTAGTTGTTTGGTTAGTGCCATTTCATCGTCGGTAAAGCCACCTTCGGGGCCTACTAAAAAGCGTACGCCATCTTTAGGTACCGTAATAGTTTTAATGCTGTGCTCAGCACGAGGGTGAAGAGTGAGCTTAATTGCATCGGTTTGTTGTGCAAGCCATTGTTTTAAATCTATAGGTGGGTGAATAATTGGCACAAAATTACGCCCTGACTGCTCAGCCGCAGCAATTGCAATTTTTTGCCATTGTTGGTGTTTTTTCTCAAGACGATCGCCCATTAGTTTCACACCACAGCGTTGACTAAAAATAGGGGTGATTTCGGTAATACCTAGTTCAACTGACTTTTGAATTGTAAAATCCATTTTATCACCACGGGATACACACTGACCTAAATGAATTTTAAGTGGAGATTCTACATCGTGAGGGTTAAGTTCTAATGGCATTACGACGACTGTTTTTTTTGTTACCTCAATTATTTCACTAAGGTATTCGCCACCTTCGCCATTAAAAATAGATACATGCTCGCCTACTTTCATGCGCAGCACTCTGCCAATATGCCCTGCAGCATCGTCATCTAAAGTTACAGGGGTGTTTAGGGCAATACTCGATGTTTGATAAATATGAGGAACTCGCATAGGGCGTCACTTACTACATAGCGTAAAATATATATTGCTATGGTAAGTAAGCTGGGGGCTGTGCGCAATTATTTATTTTTATTAAGTTGTTCGGCGAGATCTATTAAATCTTGTGGGGTGTGTGCTATATCGTGATGATTTTGCGAAGGTTCCGTTAACGTCTCGTCGGTAACCCGGCTTAGTGTATAGCCTGTATCATCAAGATTTATTAAAAAGCGTTCTTCATGTAAGGAGTTATAAATAAAGCGCTGCTTATCACTTGCGAGTAAATAATCGGTGCTATTGAAAAGGACTCCGTGTAAATCGTGATGATCTTTTAAATAATTAATTAACTCAGAAACGCTTATTTCGTTTTCAAGATCGCAATAACTATAGTCTTTAATAAGCTCGTCAAACATCATTTTTACTAATTGGCGGGTATTACTCCCTGCAGCAATAAGTGTACTCGCTTTTGTTATGCCATTACTATTTACATAGTATTCGGCAAATGCGCGGCTAAATTCGTTGTCTATGTCAATTAACAAATAGTTCGTTATTTCAGGCGGCATAGAGCTAGGACCTTGTTGCATCTAAGTAATTACCATTATTACTTAAATGCAGACGTTTTAATTGCTGTATTTTCAGTAAAAAAGGTCTAAAGAGAAAACATACTAATAAGTAAATAACCAATAGCACAAAAAACAGCAAATTCTATGCATGCTACCCCAATATTATCTTGATGGTCTATTTCAAGAGCCGTATCAATATTTGGTAAAGAGATAACTTTTATCACATACGTTAAGCCGTAAAGTAGTATCCACATTACACCGCAATGCATTACAAGTGTAAATATGTTTTCAACCATTTTACCGTTTTGAAATGCTGCGCTAGATAAACCAGCGTACACAGATAATGCTAAACCGATTGATTTTCCAGCATATCTTATACCTATAGAGGTGTTTTCTAAGTTGAAGTTACTTTGTAGCGAAGCGCCTTGGTTTGCTTTGGCAAAACGATATTCTCGTATTTTACTATCAAGTGCAAACATCCCCTGAAGTGTAAAAAAGCTAACGCAAGCAATAAGTAAGTTGCTAAACCCTTGCGTGTGCGTCCACGTGTACAAGCCCAGAGCAATAATACAGTTAGCGATTAACATTCCTGAGTCTACCAATGCAGCACATACATTTTGTTTTAGTATGGCAGCTTCTTCATTAAATCTGTGGAGTATCCATTTTCTGTGAATTAAATGGCCCACTTTTATAAAAGTGAATAAGAGAACAATAATAATTAACACTTTTAACGGGTTTGACTGTGCAGTGCTTACGCTTATTTCGTCAAATAAAAAGGCTATAGTGGCTATAACAACCGATATTTCAGATGCAAAACTAATACCCATGGCAAAGTTGTCGTGTTGCGCTAACTCATCTTTAAGCGCTTGTTTTGCTTTGATTTGAGTGACAACTCGTAAACAAAAAATAGTTATGCAAATAACCGCAAAACTAATGGCAATCGCAATAAAACTAGTGTTAGATAAAGACAAATATGACATGGTGATCCTAATTAAGTTAACCTTTCTAGGTTTTAATCATTCTAGTACGGTTATTGATGATATAAAAGAGAGGATTGATGAGTAACGTAAAGCAACTTCCTATTCAATTACAAAAACTTGGCTTGATGCGCTTTGAACAGTTATACCCGCAGCAAAGTAAACAAAGTGAAGTTGTAAGGTTATTAGCATTAAGCGACTTTGCTTGGCGCAGTTTAGAGTCACAACCTGATTTAAATACCTGGCTATTATGCAAAGACGAAATACAAAATAGAGTAATAGATTCTCCTTTTAAAAACCTGAATTTAGCTGACCTTGATGAAGCACAGTGCCATAAAGTACTTCGTCAATATCGTGAAAAGTACTGGCTTAAAGTCGCCTTTTTAGATTTATGCTGTAATAACCCCATTGCCGATAGTATTAATTATATAAGCCAACTGGCTGACATGCTAATTAATAGCGCCAACCAATGGGCGCATGCACAGGTGGCAAAAGTAAATGGTGAACCGCTTGATGAGCAAAACCAAGCAATGCCGCTAATGGTATTGGGGATGGGGAAGCTTGGCGGACAGGAGCTAAATTATTCCTCTGATATTGATCTTATTTTTGCGTATCCGCGCAGCACAAAAACCCAAGGTGGCCGCAGAAGCCTTGAGGCCCAAGTGTTTTATACCAAAGTTGCACAAAAACTGATTGCAGCACTTAACCAAGCCACCGGTGATGGGCAAGTATTTAGAGTTGATATGCGCCTACGCCCGTTTGGCGAAAGCGGCCCTTTGGTTATGAGCTTTAATGCCATTGAAGATTACTACCAAGAACAAGGGCGCGACTGGGAACGCTACGCCATGTTAAAAGGGCGCTTAATTGGCACTCCTAATAAGTATTGGGATGAATTTATTAAGCTTTTAAAGCCGTTTGTTTACCGCCGGTATATTGATTTTTCGGTGATTGAATCCTTGCGTAAAATGAAGTTAATGATTGCACAAGAGGTTCGCCGTAAACGCTTAACTAATAATATAAAACTAGGCGCTGGTGGTATTCGTGAAGTTGAATTTATAGTGCAAGCCCTGCAAATGGTAAGAGGTGGGCGAGAGG
Source organism: Pseudoalteromonas sp. 5Ae-yellow (assembly GCF_014077565.1). NCBI lineage: Bacteria > Pseudomonadati > Pseudomonadota > Gammaproteobacteria > Alteromonadales > Pseudoalteromonadaceae > Pseudoalteromonas > Pseudoalteromonas sp. 5Ae-yellow. The sequence goes on along the minus strand of NZ_JACGWD010000041.1, from coordinate 14,283 downwards.
CTAATTTACAAACCCAATCTTTACTCAAAGCATTAAATGAGTTGGCACTTAACCAAGTTATAGATGAGCAAGAAGCAAGCGAGCTGAGGCGCAATTACCTTTATTTACGTAAAGTTGAGCAGTACCTTCAAATATTTGACGATCAGCAAACGCAAACACTCCCTGATGATGAATTGAATCAGCAGCGCTTAAATTTATTATTAGAACAAGCTGATTTTTCTGCCACTTTAAACACTATAGAAAAGGTGATGAAACAAGTTAACGGTGAGTTTGCACTTGTGATTGGCGAGGAAACCGTGCCACTTGATACCTGTGAAGGCGCATTTATTAGTGCTTGGGATCATGGTGATGTGAGCTTTTTAAAAGAGGCCAGAGATGAATGGCAAGCACCCCTTAACGATTTTAAATTAAGGCTGTCTAAGGTAAATATAGGTAACCGAGGGCGTGACACTCTTGATAAGTTAATGCCTGTTTTACTAAATCAATTAAATGACTTTAATGCCGGTGAAGCAGCTTTCACAATGGTTTGCCAAATTTTTAATAAGATAATTTCGCGTACTGCCTATTTAGAATTGCTTTACGAAAACCAAGGTGCATTAAAGCAACTTGTTTTACTGTGTTGTCATAGCAAATGGATAGGGGAGCATATTTCTCGCTACCCCATATTACTTGATGAACTAATAGACCCCGCAGTTCTTTATAAGCCGACCCCGCTCACAGCGTATAAAGATGAAATAAGACAGTATTTTTTACGAATAGAGCATGACGATTTAGAACTGCAAATGGAGTCGCTTAGGCAATTTAAGCAAACTCATCAATTACGAATTGCTGCCGCCGATGCAACCGGTGTTCTTGACGTAATGAAAGTAAGCGATCATTTAACCGTACTGGCAGAGGTGATTGTTGACCAAGCCGTTAATATTGCATGGCATAACACTGTTAAGCGTTTTGGTATGCCACCTGGCACTGATGATGAAAACAAAGGCTTTGCTGTTATTGCATATGGTAAAACGGGCGGCTTGGAAGTGGGGTATGACTCAGATTTAGATTTGGTGTTTGTGCATAATCATGATGGCTCAAGCCAAACCAATGGTGAAAAACCGATAGATTCTCGCCAGTTTTATTTAAAACTCGCTCAGCGCTTAATGCATTTATTTAATACTCGTACTGCATCGGGGATTTTGTATGAGCTTGATACGCGATTACGCCCTGAAGGTGCATCAGGTTTACTGGCTATCAATCTAGAGAGCTTTAATCACTATCAGCAAACTCAAGCATGGACGTGGGAACATCAAGCACTTGTGCGGGCACGGTTGATTTTGGGGCAAAACGATCTCATAGATCGTTTTTCACAAATTCGTAAAAATATACTTTGCCAACAGCGCGATCATACAGTCTTAAAAGCAGATGTAATAAAAATGCGCGAAAAAATGCGCGACCATTTAGCGAAAGGAAATACTGAGCAATTTGATTTAAAACAAGATGTTGGTGGTATGGCTGATATTGAGTTTATTACGCAATATTTAGTACTTAAACACGCAAACGAGTTTGAACAGCTTACAGTTTACTCAGATAACGTAAGGATATTAACGGATGCGGCAAATATAGGTTGTATTACTAAAGAGCAAAAGCAGCAGTTGATAAAAGCGTATATTGATTATCGCTCGTGTTATCACGTGTTGAGCTTGGAGCAAAAAGGCAAATTGATCCCGCGAGAAACGTTTTTACAAGATATTACTAACGTAACTAATATTTGGAATAGTATTTTTGAATTGAATTGAATTGAATTGAATTGAATTGAAAACCCAAGCGCTTGCTTGGGTCTATGTACGTGTAAACCCTTAAACCCTTAAACCTTTAGTTTTAAACAGTTTGTACGTACAAATTCTGATGGTAACTCGGTAATAACCGCTGCTCTTTGTTTATAGCAAAAGTAAGTATAAACCTCATGCTCAAAATCATCATTTATAGCGCGTCCAATTTGGTACAGTGCTGAAGTAAAGTTACTGTCTACTCTAAAATGATCTTTAACTACGTAATCTTTACTTAAGTACCAGTAAAGCTCAATCCCCTCGTTTTTAGCATATTGATTAAGTACATCTTTAAGAGTTGTGCCATTTTCAAAGCGCCTAGGTTCAACCTCTCCAGTCCAATTTGTAGGCATTGGATCTACTGTTCGCGCACGTTCAGCCAATACTCTATCCAAGGTTTGTTCTGGTGTTTTAAGTTTTAAAACAAATTGATCTCGTTCTTTATTACTTTTTACTTGGTTACGAATGGAGGAGTAAAAGCGTGATAATCCTTCGGCGGCTGCATTTTTAGATTTTTTAATATCAAATACAGAACCATCACCCACTAAAAAGTATACGGCGAGTGCTATTAGCACGGCTGCAAATGATATATGTCTAATCCAAAACCACATGATTATTACCCACCTTATTTGTTCCTATTATTGTTATACCATTACTTTTTGTAAAAAGAAGGCGTATTTTTATCCGGTCGAGTTTTAAAGCGACGGTGCAGCCACATGTATTGCTCTGGAGCTGCATTTATACATAGCTCTACGCGTTGATTAACCCGTGTTACATCAGCCTTGTCATCACCACTTGGGAAGTTTTCAAGCTCAGGTACTACCTCTAAATGGTACTTACCATTTTCGTCACGGCGCGAGATTAAACTCATAGTTTCGCAGTTTTTACTGCCAGCAAACATAAGAGTACCTGTTGTCGTTGCAGTGTCGGGAACTGCGTAAAATGGGACAAATTCACAGCGGTTACGGCCGTAATCTTGATCGGGTAAGTAATAGCATACTTTTTTATTTTTTAATGATTTAAGCAAACCTTTTACATCTTTTCGGCCAATTAAGTATTCGTTAGAACGAAGACGGCCATTAGTTGTAAAGTATTCCATTAGTGCGTTGTTGTGAGGGCGATAAAAGCCTAAGCCTTGGCATTTCAATCCCATCACACGACTAGCCATTTCAAGATGCAAGATATGGGGGACAAGTAATAAAATACCTTTACCAGATGCTTGTACACGCTCAAAGTGTTCTAGACCTTTGATTGAACCATATACACTTTCAACTCGCCACTGCGGCCACCACCAGGCCATACCAGTCTCAACCATAGCAATGCCGGTATTTTCCATATTTTTTAGTACAAGATCTTTTTGATCTGCTGCGCTCATATCAGGAAAACATAATTTAATGTTAACTTCTGCAATATGGCGACGGCGTTTCATAAATTTATGAACTAAGCGACCAAGCTGTTTTCCCATCGCCAACTGTAGTTTTTGTGGCAACCAAGAAATCAAATATAAAAATAAAACGCCAACCCACGTTAACCAGTATCGAGGGCCTAAAAAAGATGCTTTAAAAGGAGAAGAAGTGACCACAAAAATCTCTCTGAGAATAAAAACGATAGTTTAACGCTAAGCGCTGTGAAATACAAAAAGCCAGCTAAATGCTGGCTTTGAATAAATTTATATTATGTTTAGCTGTAAAAGTTAAGCTGATTTTAAACCTTGGTTTATAGCAACTAAATCTTCACTTGTTAGTGTACCCGCTGCTTGTTTTAAGCGAAGGGTAGATAACACATAACGGTAACGCACATCAGCAAGGTTACGTTTTGCATCGTATAAATTTTGCGTACTCACGAGTACGTCAACAATGGTACGAGTACCTACTTCAAAACCAGCTTCAGTTGCTTTAAGGGCACTTTGAGCTGAAACAACCGCTTGCTCTAGCGCTTTATAAGTCGCAATATCTGAAACAACTTGATTATAAGATGTAATTACTGTGCGAGTGACTGCGCGGTAATTTGTTTCATAATCTTGGCTCGCTGATACGTAAAACGCACGGGCTTGGTTTGTTGCAGCAACTGTTGCACCACCTGAATACAAAGGCACGCTAAAGTTAAGCCCAACAGAGCTTGAGTCTGAACGTGGTTGATCATCAAAATTAGCGCCATTTATTTGAGTGTCTGTAAGAGAGTCACCATAATTTGCACTTAGAGTTAGTTTTGGATAATGGCCTGCTTTTGCTAATTCAATTTGATCTTTTGCAATATCAACCGTTACTTTAGACACCTGCAGGTTGATATTTTTATCTTCAGCTACTTTAACAAAGTCGCTTGAGCGCTTAGTTGGTTTAGTTGTTGAGAAAGTATCTGTATTTAAAAAATCTAATTTTTCGTGGTATTTACCTGTAATCTCACGAAGCTGCTCGCGTGCTGTTTCTACAGCATTACCTGCAATAATTTCTTGAGCTACCGAGTTATCAAACTGAGCTTGCGCTTCGTGTACGTCTGTAATTGCTGTTAAGCCTACCGCATAACGTTGTTTTGTTTGCTCAAGCTGACGTTCAATTGCACGTTTTTCAGCTTCAACAAATTCAAGGTTATCGCTGGCACTTAATACGTTAAAATAACCCTCAGCAACGCGTACAATTAAGTTTTGTTTAGCTGCATCGTATAGGCCGCTTGCTTGAAGTGCTTGCTTGTCGGCAATATCTAACGTATTCCAGGCACCTAAATCAAATAATGTTTGGCTTAAACTTACACCACGAGAGAATTGGTCTGTGTCACTTTCAACTTTCACTTGGTTAGATAAGTCGCCAACGCTTTGGTACGACGTTGCATCGCTTTTTGTATAACCCATGGTTAAACCAATTTGAGGTAGTAGTGCACTCATCGCCAAATCGCTTTGGTAAGACTGTGCATCAGCTTGGGCTTTGGCTTTTAAAACAGTAGGATCGTTAGCTGTCGCTATTTCAAAAACTTGTAGTAAATCTTCAGCTTTCACTGCTGTTGCACCTAGTGCGCATGATAAACTAACTAGCGCCGCAAGAATGTTCTTTTTCATGTGGGGTTCGGTCCTTAGACAATTTTTGTACTAAAAGCATGTTAACCTGTTTTACTGCATAACAAAAAAAATAATTAGTAAAACAGTATGTTCAAGTGTAACAGAATATATTAACGCATTTTAAAACTTTAGATAAGTAGGAAGTAAGTACATGGTTGATAAAAAGCTCGTTCAATTTACACATAAAGATGTGGATTTAAAGCCAATTAAAAACCTTTATAAAGGTTTTTTTCAGGTTGATTTATACCAGTTTGAACATGCTCTTTTCGCAGGTGGAAAATCTAAAGTAATTAGCCGCGAAATATTAGAACGTGGCGATGCCATTGCAGTACTGCCTTACGACCCAATATCAGATACTGTTCTTTTGATTGAGCAAATACGTATTGGCGCTATTAAAAGTAAGCATTCGCCGTGGCTACTAGAATGTATAGCCGGAATGACAGACGGCAGTACGGATTACGAATCTGTTGTAAAAAAAGAAGCGTATGAAGAAGCAGGGCTTGAATTAACCGAGCTTGAATTTATGCTCTCATACCTATCAAGCCCAGGTGGAACAACTGAGCGCTTACACTTATATTTAGCACGTGCTGATTTAAGCCAAGTAGAATCAGGTGTATATGGTCTTGAAACTGAAGGAGAGGATATAAAAACTCATATTTTATCGGTTGATGATGCGCTAATGCGCCTCAATAACGGTGAAATAGATAATGCGGCAACGGTTATTTGTATGCAGTGGCTTGCGCTAAATCGCGAAAAAATGGCAAGTAAATGGGCATAAACTCTTACTAATATTATGGCGGAACTTTGACAGCACAATTAGCAACAAATCGATATATTCAAAACCTCCCAAAGTATTTAACACTTTGTGAGCATAACTATGTGCGACTATTAAAGTTGTTACCGAGCGAGCGCAATATAGGAAGCATTCGTGAAGTAAAACTTGGCAACAGTGAATTTGCTACAAAAATTGATGGCAGCGCAAAATACACTATGGATATTTCAATTAAGCAGCTAACAGGAATGGTTAAAGGGATAGCGCCGCTGTATTTAACGGCTCGCTTGTATCATGATGCGAAAGTAGCTGAAATAATTCATCACGATTATCATCAACGCATAAAACCATCGTACGGATACCCCAATCCTAAAATGCATCAAAAAGATGAAAAGTATCAACTTAATGCTTTTTTATACGACTGGTTAGTGGCCTGTGTAGAGCACGGGCAAGCAACATTAAATTGGGATGTAAATAATGGCTTGGTTTGATGATACATATACATTTGATAAATCATCTTTGTGCATTGCGCATATTACCGACAGCCATTTATTTGCAGATAAAAATGGTGAATATTTTAATGCAAATACTGCAGCTCATTTTGAACAAGCTTTGGCACACATCGCTGAGCAGCCAGTAGATTGCGTAATTTTTGGTGGTGATTTAACACAAGACCATAGTTTCGAATCGTACTTATTATTTAGTGAACTTATAAATGCCAGTGACATCACTTGCCCTGTATTTTGGGTACCAGGTAATCATGATGAACTAGTAATGCTTAATCGCATAAGTGGCGGAAAAATAAATTCGGCTAAACATATTATTGCTAACGGGGTTGAGCTGCTTCTTATTAATTCTAAAGGGCCTACACCCGCAGGATGGGTTACTGGCGCGCATTTAGATGAAATAACTGATACTTTAGTCAACTCGAATAATAGTAAAGTTATCTTTTGCCATCATAATCCGCTGCCAATAAATGGCTATCTTGATAAGCACTTATTAGAAAATGGTCCACAGCTTTTAAATATTTTAGTTAATAGTAATAATGTATCTGCGCTTTTTCATGGTCATGTACATAATGATTACCAGCAAAGCTTTAGAGGGTTGCCCATATACGCGACCCCAGCCAGCTCAATACAGTTTGTAAAGCACACTTCACAGTGGGAGCAAAAAAATGCGGGCCCAGCTTACAGAATTATCAATATAAACAGTAAAAAAGATAAAGTAGAAGTAAAAACGGAAGTGGTATGGCTAAACGCGTAATTTATATTCATGGCTTTAATAGTTCACAAAAATCATATAAAGCTGTGCGCTTTGGTGAGCTTATGGCAAACTATGACGTTGATTATTGTGTACCGAGCTTAAACCACGAGCCCCTACAAGCTATAATTGAGCTTGAGCAATTACTAACGCCAAATACCGTTTTATTAGGTAGCTCGTTAGGTGGTTTTTTTGCCACGTATTTATCGCAGCGTTATCAAATTCCTGCAGTGGTCATTAATCCCGCGGTCGCACCCTATAATTTATTACAGTCGTTACTTGGGCCTAATTATAATCCGTATCAAGATTATCATTACGACTTAAATAACAGTCATATTGAGGCACTTAAATTACTCGCTGTAGATAAATTAGCACACCCTGAGTTACTGTACTTATTACAGCAAACAGGCGATGAAGTGTTGAATTTTCAACACGCGGTAAAATATTATTCACAATGTAAGCAATTGATAGAATTTGGTGGCGATCATAGCTACGTTGAATTTGAACGCACCTTTGCAAGTATTGTAGATTTTCTTAAAATCACGTAAAACTAGTTAACCTGAACAAAGGTTAGTTACTATATTAACGCTTTAGCGCATATAACAATAAAACTAGTAAAACGTATTAGAGCCTTAGCGGATATAAAGACAAAAACTATGAGTGATCAAAATTATAACGCCGAAGCCATTGAAGTACTTAATGGATTAGATCCGGTAAAAAGACGCCCAGGGATGTACACCGATACCGTACGCCCAAATCATTTAGGTCAAGAGGTTATCGACAACAGTGTCGATGAAGCTATGGCTGGCCATGCTACCCGTATCGACGTAATACTCCACGAAGACAATTCGCTTGAAGTAAGCGATGATGGGCGCGGTATGCCTATTGATATTCACCCAGAAGAAGGTATCCCTGGGGTTGAATTGATCTTCACTAAGCTACACGCCGGTGGTAAGTTTTCCAACAAAAACTATCAGTTTTCGGGCGGTTTACACGGCGTAGGTATTTCGGTAGTAAATGCGTTATCTACGCGTGTAGAAGTAACAGTAAGACGCGATGCTCAACAATACAGAATGGCATTTGAAAGCGGCGATAAAGTAGAAGACTTAAATGTAATTGGTACAGTGGGTAAACGTAACACCGGCACTACGGTTCGTTTTTGGGCGGATGTTAGCTACTTTGATTCACCAAACTACTCAATTACCAAACTTAATCATTTATTAAAAGCCAAAGCAGTTTTGTGTCCAGGACTGCGAATTAAGTTTGTTAATAAGCAAACAAAAGAAACCCAAGAATGGTTTTACGAAACAGGCTTAAAAGATTATTTAGTTGAAGCAATTAAAGGTTTTGAAACATTACCGCAAGACCCATTTGTAGGCGAGTTTAAAAGTTCAATTGAAGGCGCTGACTGGGCTGTTGTATGGCTACCAGAAGGTGGTGAATCAATAGCTGAAAGCTACGTAAACCTTATTCCTACCGCGCAAGGCGGTACGCATGTAAATGGTTTACGCCAAGGCTTGCTTGAAGCAATGCGTGAATTTTGTGAGTTTAGAAACTTACTCCCTCGTGGTGTGAAATTAACTCCTGATGACATTTGGGATCGTTGTAGTTACGTGTTGTCGGTTAAAATGCAAGACCCTCAATTTGCCGGTCAAACAAAAGAAAAACTATCATCACGCTCATGTTCTGCGTTTGTATCGGGGGTTGTAAAAGATTCGTTTAGTTTATGGCTAAATGAGCATACAGATACCGCAGAATTATTAGCTGAGTTATGTATTTCAAATGCGCAAACTCGCTTGCGTGCAGCTAAAAAAGTAGTGCGTAAACGTGTTACTGCCGGTCCTGCCTTACCGGGTAAACTAACAGATTGTAGCGCGGCCGATAACGACCGTACCGAATTATTTTTAGTGGAAGGTGATTCTGCTGGTGGCTCTGCTAAACAAGCGCGAGACCGTGAATTTCAGGCAATTATGCCGCTACGTGGTAAAATTTTAAATACGTGGGAAGTTGAGTCAGGCCAAATACTCGCATCACAAGAAGTGCACGATATTTCAGTGGCATTGGGTATTGATCCCGAGTCAACGGATATGTCGGGACTGCGCTACAATAAAATTTGTATATTGGCCGATGCTGACTCGGATGGACTACACATCGCGACGTTATTATGTGCACTGTTTGTTCGTCATTTTCCAGAGTTAGTAAAAACAGGGCATGTATATGTAGCAATGCCGCCATTATTTAGAATTGATATTGGTAAAGAAGTTTATTACGCACTTGATGAAGAAGAAAAAACCGCTATTTTGGCGCGCATAGAAGCCGAGAAAAAACGCGGAAAAGTAAACGTACAACGATTCAAAGGTCTGGGTGAAATGAATCCGTTACAGCTTCGTGAAACCACGATGGATCCTAATACGCGACGCTTAGTGCAGCTTACGCTTGATGAAGAAGTAGAAACCATGGAAATGATGGATATGCTACTTGCTAAAAAACGATCGCCTGATCGTCGTCAATGGTTAGAAGATCATGGCAATAAGGCGCTCGTTTAATTGCTTGTGCCTAACACTAGGAGAGAAAAATGAAAAAATTACTAGGAAGTTTGCTGTTACTTGGGCTGACTAGCGCTCCTGCAATAGCTAAAAATATACTCGATAAGCTCACCGTAGCACCGGGATTTGAAATTAGCTTATTTGCAAATGATGTAGAAAATGCACGTCAAATAGCCGTTTCAAAAAAAGGGATTGTGTATGTAGGTTCTCGTAAAGCGGGCAACGTATATGCACTTATTGATCATAATAGCGATGGTGTAGCAGATAAAAAAATTGTTGTGGCTAAAGGCCTTAATATGCCCTCTGGCATAGCAATTAAAGATGGCGATTTATATGTAGGCGAAGTACATCGTATTATTCGCTTTAAAAACATTGATACCCAATTAAAAGACCCAAAGTTTGATGTGGTCTATAACAAGCTACCGAGCGAGCGTCATCATGGTTGGAAATTTCTGCGTTTTGCACCAACGGGTGAGCTAATCATTCCGGTGGGTGTACCGTGTAATATTTGTGCTGAAGATGAACGTTTTGGCCGTATTTTTGCGCTTAATGTAGAAACAAAACAAATAAAAACAATAGCCAAGGGCGTGAGAAATACAGTGGGTTTTGATTTTCATCCAGCTACTCAAGCACTATGGTTTAGTGATAACGGTCGCGACATGATGGGCGATGATATTCCGCCTGATGAGTTAAATCGTGCAACGCAAGAAGGGGAGCATTTTGGTTTTCCGTATGTTCATGCTGGCGCAATTATTGACCCTGAGTTTGGTGAAGGTAAAAACATTGCCGATTATACGTCACCAGCACTTGCACTCCCTGCGCATGTAGCGCCATTAGGTATTCATTTTTATAACGGTAAGCAATTTCCAGCAAGCTATAAGCAACAATTATTTGTTGCTGAACATGGCTCATGGAACCGTTCTAAAAAGTCAGGTTATAAAGTAGGGCTAGCAACAATTGAAGTAGGTCGCGTAACTAAATATACGCCATTTATTACTGGCTTTATGAAAGACGAAACAACATTTGGACGCCCTGTTGCATTTGCAGAATTAGGTGACGGCAGTCTGTTAGTAAGCGATGATTACGCCAACGTAATCTACCGTGTAAGCTATAAGAAAAACTAGGTAAGCTTTAATGAGTGATACAGATACCTTGCTAATGCAAGGAATTGAGCAACAAACAATGGGGCGCTTTACCGAAGACGCCTATTTAAATTATTCCATGTACGTAATTATGGACCGTGCTTTGCCGCATGTAGGTGATGGCTTAAAACCAGTACAGCGTCGTATTATTTATGCGATGAGCGAACTGGGTTTATCTGCTAATGCCAAGTACAAAAAATCAGCCCGTACAGTGGGTGACGTACTCGGTAAGTACCATCCACACGGCGATAGTGCATGTTACGAAGCGATGGTATTAATGGCGCAGCCGTTTTCTTACCGCTACCCTTTGGTAGATGGACAAGGAAACTGGGGTGCGGCAGATGACCCTAAATCGTTTGCAGCAATGCGTTATACCGAAGCGCGTTTATCTAAGTTTTCAGAAGTACTGCTTAAAGAGCTTGGTCAAGGCACCGTCGACTGGACACCAAACTTTGATGGCACAATGGATGAACCTGTTGTACTGCCTTCTCGTTTACCGCATATTTTACTCAACGGTATAACGGGTATTGCCGTAGGTATGGCAACTGATATTCCGCCACATAACGTACGTGAAGTGGCTAGCGCATGTTGTTTATTACTTGATAAACCAAAAACAGAGCTTGAAGAATTACTTGAGCTTGTACATGCACCAGATTACCCAACAGATGCTGAAATAATTACCCCAAAAGCCGATATTCATAAAATATATAAAACCGGTCGTGGGTCTATCAAAATGCGTGCGGTTTACACCGAAGAGCATGGCGATATTGTCATTACAGCACTGCCGCATCAATGTTCTGGTGGTAAAGTGCTTGAGCAAATTGCAGCGCAAATGAACGCTAAAAAATTACCAATGATTGCCGATTTACGTGACGAGTCAGATCACGAAAATCCGACACGCATTGTAATTATCCCGCGCTCAAACCGCATTAAAGCTGAGCCATTAATGGCTCATTTATTTGCAACTACCGACCTTGAAAAAAACTACCGCGTAAACTTAAACATGTTAGGCCTAGATGGTCGCCCGCAAGTTAAAGACTTACGCTGTATTTTAAGTGAGTGGCTAACATTTAGACGCGAAACAGTGCGTCGTCGTTTACAGTATCGTTTAGATAAAGTATTAGCGCGCCTACATATTTTAGAGGGTTTATTAGCCGCCTTTTTAAATATTGATGAAGTAATTGAAATCATCCGCAGCGAAGATAAACCAAAGCCTGTATTAATGGAGCGCTTTGATTTAACCGATACGCAAGCAGAAGCAATTTTAGAATTAAAACTTCGTCATTTAGCAAAACTTGAAGAGTTTAAAATTCGTGGTGAGCAAGATGAACTAGCCAAAGAGCGTGATAAATTAGCGCAAATTTTGGGTTCTGAGCGTCGTATGTCGACACTGCTTAAAAAAGAAATTCAAGAAGCCGCTGAAATGTATGGTGACGATCGCCGCTCACCAGTGATTGAGCGCTCAGAAGCAAAAGCACTTAACGAAAAAGATTTAATTCCATCAGAGTCAGTTACTGTTGTGCTATCAGACAAAGGCTGGGCACGCGTTGGTAAAGGTCATGACTTAGATGTACAAGGCTTAAATTATCGCTCAGGTGATGGCTTTAGAGCCTCGGCTCGTGGTAAGAGTAATCAACCTGCAGTATTTTTAGATTCAGCAGGGCGGGCGTTTGCAACCGATGCGCACAGTCTACCTTCGGCGCGTAGCCAAGGGGAGCCAATGACAGGTCGCTTTAACTTAACACCAGGTGCTAATTTTGAGCACGTGGTAATGAGTGAAGACGAGCAAGTATTGCTTATGGCGTCAGATGCAGGTTACGGCTTTATTACCGACTTTAAAGACTTAGTTAGTAAAAATAAAAATGGTAAAGCGTTGGTAAGTGTCCCTAAGGGTGGAATATTACTTTCGCCTATTAGAGTGAACGATGTTGCTAGCGATTACTGTATGGCTATTTCTAACGAAGGCCGAATGCTTTTATTCCCGCTACGTGACTTACCAAAATTAGGTAAGGGTAAAGGTAATAAAATCATTTCTATACCGGGTGCTAAAGTACAAGCCCGTGAAGAGTTTGTAAAAGTGCTTGCTGTTGTGCCACTAGGAAGCAGTGTTACGCTTCATGCTGGTAAGCGTAAACTAACACTTAAACCAAGTGATTTAGAGCATTATCATGGTGAGCGAGGGCGTAGGGGTAATAAACTACCACGTGGCTTACAGCGTGTTGACGAAGTAGTTGTTGAGTTAACACCTCAAGATGATGAACCAAAAGAAGTTGTTAGCGAAGAGTAGCGAATGACTTCTTTTGTACAAATAAAAACGGTCTGCATTTGCAGGCCGTTTTTGTTTTAAAACCATTTTAAAGCAATATTAAAACAAGCAGCTTAAATATTTCAGCGTACACTTGTGCGCTATTGACTCGTTTGTGTCACAAAATAACGCTATAATAATCATAATTGATTTTTGGAGAAGCCCATTTGCTAGCTGTCATACGCGTTTTTATTATGCTGCTGTTTATATTATTCAGTTGTATTTTTGGTTTGTTACTTTCGATTGTAAGACCATTTCATCCTAATAATGTACATATAATAGCGGGTTGGTTTGGCTCAATGGCTAAAATGATTGGCGTTAAGTTAGTTTTAACACGTCATAAAGATGCCGTTGATCCAGGTCCTGCGGTTTATGTTGCTAATCATCAAAATAGCTACGACTTATTTACAGTGCCAGCAATGGTGCCAAAAAATTGCGTAAGTTTAGGTAAAAAAAGCTTAAAGTGGATTCCGTTTTTTGGTCAGCTTTACTGGTTGTCGGGTAATATATTAATAGACAGATCTAATCGCTCCAAAGCGGCGGGAACTATTTCAAAAGCAGCCGAAAAAATTAAGAAGAATGGCTTATCTGTATGGATGTTTCCTGAAGGTACACGAAGTTACGGAAGAGGTTTATTGCCGTTTAAAACTGGCGCGTTTCACACCGCAATGAGCGCAGATGTACCCATGATTCCAGTATGTATGAATACAACACATAAAACCATTAAGCTAAATCGTTGGGATAATGGTACAATTCACATCGAAATGTTAGCGCCTATATCGCTTGATAAAAACACTAGCGCGCGTGAGCATGCTAAAAGCGTGCATAGCATTATGGCTGCTAAAATAACTGAATTAGATGCTCAAGTGAGAGATAAATAATGGAAAACTGGCGTGAAATAAGTGAAGACATCGTAAGTTCACTACTTGAAGATGGATCAGATCCTGAAATACTTTATGAAGTAGAACACCATTTTGTATGTGAAGACTTCCCTAAGCTAGAGCAAGCAGCATTGGCTGCTTTTAAACTAGGCTACGATGTTGAAGAGCCAGCAGAGCTTGAGCTTGAAGACGGCAGCAAAATTTGGAGCTTCGACATAGTAGTAGAAGCTGAGCTAGACGTAGACGTAATTATGGAAGACGTTGATAAGCTAGCGCAACTAGCCGTAGAATGCGAAGTTGAGTACGACGGTTGGGGCACTTACTTTCAAGAGTAATGCAGCTAACTAGAGTCTAGATTTATTAATTTGAAAGCGAGTATTGTAAAAGTACTCGCTTTTTTGTTTGCCCAGCGAAGCTGGCAAACCCGATAGGCTGAAAGATGCCTTATTACCCTGACTAAGGGGAAGATAATCTGAATGGCAAGGGCGTCACTGGCCAACGGTGGGGTCTGAAGGAA
>NZ_JACGWD010000051.1:0-33439 GCF_014077565.1 Pseudoalteromonas sp. 5Ae-yellow | reverse complement strand
GCTTCCTTCAGACCCCACCGTTGGCCAGTGACGCCCTTGCCATTCAGATTATCTTCCCCTTAGTCAGGGTAATAAGGCATCTTTCAGCCTATCGGGTTTGCCAGCTTCGCTGGGCAAACAAAAAAAGAGCACTTTAAAAGTGCCCTTAGGTTTAAATCGTTTTAAATTTAGTTAATCTTTGCTTTCGTTAACTAAAATAACTTTACGATGTGGGAAAGGTATTTCGATGTTGTTTTCATCCAGTGCTTTTTTAATTAACTCTGGCACAGTGTAAAGAATATCGAAGTAATGCTCGCCCTTACAAAAAGGTCTTACTAAAAAGTCTACTGAGCTGTTGTTAAGAGTTTCTACTTCAACAAAAGGAGCGGGATCTTTTAGTATGTGTGGGTGCGCTGCAAGTACGCCATCTATAACTTTACGTACAGCCGTTGTATCTTCACCGTAAGCAACACCAAAATGCATATCCACACCACGAATTGGATGATGTGAATGGTTTATAATTTGCGCGCCCAAAATTTGACTATTTGGAATAATAACCTGTTGGTTATCGAACGTTTGTAAAATAGTAGTAAACATATCTACTTCTGTTACTTTACCAAAACGCCCTGCTGCCTCAATAAAGTCATTCACTTTATAAGGTCTGAAAACTAGTAGCATAACGCCTGCTGCAAGGTTCGACATTGCACCTTGTAACGCCAAGCCTATAGCAAGTCCCGCAGCACCTAGCAAAGCAATAATAGAGGCTGTTTGTACACCAAAGCGATTTAACACAGCAATAATAACGAACGCTAATATGATGTATCGAGCCATGCTGCCTAAAAAGCGAAAAAGCGTGTCATCAAGATGAGTGTATTTATGGCATAAGCCAATAATTAAATTGCGTACTTTGCCCGCTAACCATAAGCCCGCAAGCAAAATTGCAATCGCTAGTAATATGTTGGTTGCCCACGTAATTGCAGCGGGTAAATATTGATTAATATCAATGTTGTTTATTATGTCTTCCATTGTTTTTCCTGTTTTAAAAACTTTTAATTAGTTTTAACTAGTTTCAACTACACCAAACGCAACAGTTTAACAAAAAATTAACCAAAGTACGAATATAGGTTCAGTTTTACATGTATAAGCGCTTTGAAGGAGGGATTTTTTAACTACTGCTTTTAAAACTATGGATTGATAAAATATAATTTTAAGCCCTATTTAGCGCCAATATTTAATTAAAAATTAAACCCAGTTATATCTTGCTATAACGCAGTTTCGCTCATATAGTCAGCAAATTATCACACCTTTATTTTGAACACCTTTGTTTATGAAATCTTCTGCTCCTGCTAGTGATTTTGGTACCTTATTAGGTTATGCACCTGGTAATGTTGCTGTTTATTCATCTGATTATGATACGGCTGACGAAAGTATTTATCCTAATCGTAGCGCCTTTCGTAGTTACCTTGATGGCATTTACATGGGCTATAAATGGCAATGCGTTGAGTTTGCACGTCGATGGATGTATCTCAACCATAGTTATATTTTTGATGATATTGCTATGGCTTACGATATTTTTGAGCTGCGTTCTGTGCGCGATGTAAATAGTCAAAACAGACTGCCACTAAACGCGTTTAAAAACGGTGCTAAACATCATCCTCAGGTAGGTAGCTTACTTATTTGGGAAGAAGGCGGCGAGTTTGAAGAAACAGGCCATGTTGCTGTCGTTGTTGAAGTATATGAAGATAAAATACGCCTTGCTGAGCAAAATGTAGGACATCAAATATGGCCAAAAGATCAAAGCTGGTGTCGTGAACTAAAAGCAAAAGTAACTAAAGGTGGCGACTATTGGATTGAGTGCTCTTACAGCGACGCCACTATTTTAGGCTGGATGACACAAACTGATGAAACAGAATATGCTGAGCCAACGTCAGAGCTAAACACCGACTTATTTATTATAGAAGCCCATAAAGCAGTAGATACAGGCCAAGCAAACAAATCATGGTTAAATATTGCGAATGACGATGAAGCTGCCTACGTAGAAATGATGCAAGGCTATAAACTTACATCAGTAGCTGAGGATCAACATAATTACTTTGCGATATCTCAAACGGCGCAGCAAAGCATTGAGCATGCTACAAATGAGCTACATGGCTTATTTATGCATGCAACCGACTATGTACTGCAGCACCCTGAGTTATTAAAAAAGTTCAATTTACCCGATGTTGTGCTTAATAAAATTCGCCAATCGTGGGATAACCGCTTAAACCAATTAATTACCAGTCGGTTTGACTTTGCTCTAACCACAGCAGGTTTAAAAGTTTACGAATACAATTGCGATTCGGCATCGTGTTATATGGAAAGCGGTAAGGTTCAGGGTAAATGGGCAAAACACTTTGGTGTTAAAACAGGTGTAGATGCAGGCCAAAATTTATTTAAAGACCTAGTAAAGGCATGGCGTAAAAGTGAGGTAAAAGGTCTTGTTCATATTCTGCAAGATGATGAACCAGAAGAGCATTACCATGCATTATTTATGAAAGAAGCCATTGAAGCAGCTGGTTTTGAGTGTAAGTTAGTAATTGGCTTAAGCACACTTCGCTGGAATGAATCGGGCAACATAATAGATGCAGATGGCGCACAACTGAGTTATGTATGGAAAACGTGGTCGTGGGAAACCGCACTTGATCAAATCCGTGAAGAATGCGAAGCCGATCAATCATTAGGTGATAACTTTGAACCACAATTCAAAATTGGTGAAACGCCACGCTTAGTTGATGTATTACTGCGTAAAAATGTCATGGTGTTTGAACCGCTGTGGACATTAATTCCTAGTAACAAAGCTATTTTGCCAATACTGTGGAGCTTATTCCCTAATCATAAATATTTACTTAATACCGCGTTTGATCTTAACGACGAGTTATTACAAACCGGATATGTAGTTAAACCAATAGTAGGACGCTGTGGCGCTAATATTCAACTTGTTGATGAACAGCAGCAAGTTATAGAAAAAACAACTGGGCACTTTGCCGAGCAAGACCAAATATACCAACAACTATTTGCACTGCCCAAAGTAGATGATTACTTTGTACAAATATGTAGTTTTACAGCTGCCGGAAAATACTCTGGTGGTGGCGCACGCGTTGATAAAAGCATGATCATAAACGGCCATAGCGATTGTATGGCACTGCGTATTAAATAAATAATACTAAGCCCGCAATTTTGCTGCGGGCTTAAGTTTGTGTAGACCCCCTTCCCTCTTTTAAGTTTTATAGCTATCTCAAGCGAGTTACTCCTGATAGAGTAAATTTATTAAACACCACAAACTAAGGTATTTCATGGCGAATCAACTTAATGTACTTGGCACACGTTTAAAACTATGTTGCGGTAATGGTGGCTACACACGTGAAGGATTTTGTTATGTACCAGAATCAGATCTTGGCAATCACAGTGTATGTGCAATTATGACTGACGAGTTTTTACAATTTTCAAAATCACAAGATAACGACTTAATAAGCCCAAACCCTCTTTACGATTTTGAAGGTTTAAAAGCCGGTGATAAATGGTGCTTGTGTGCAGTAAGATGGCTTCATGCTATTTCAGCAAACGTTGCGCCACCAGTGGTACTTGAAGCTACAAATAAAAAATCATTAGAAATAGTGCCGCTCGATGTTTTAAAAGCGCACGAATATATAGCCAAAGTTTAAATACACTTAAGCGTTATTAAATTAAAGTCTGCAGATTTTACAAATGTATGCAGGCTTTTCAAAAATCAAATGCTCCCTTCATCACCTAAAACCTCAATAAAAAACATAACACCATGTTTTTAAGGTTATTTTTAAAAAACTCACTTACGGCATAGCAGTTGCTTCATTAAGTTTAAGTCACGCTCATAACGCAACATTTTATATGAGCAACACATTACTTAAGTAGGAGAAATTATGAGTAACAATAACGAATCAAACAAAACAACTAAATTTACCGCGCCAGGTATGAGTGACGAATCAGCTCAAAAAACAATAGCAAAGCTCGATAACCGCATGGTTGCATTGATAGACTTACAGCTTACTTTAAAGCACATTCACTGGAACGTAGTGGGACCAAACTTTATTGGCGTACACGAAATGATAGACCCACAGGTAGACATTGTCCGCGAAATGACAGATACCATTGCAGAGCGAATTGCGACTCTTGGTGGAGTACCTGTCGGTACGCCTAAATCTATTGTAGATCGTCGTACATGGAACGAATACTCAGTAGGTAAAGGGTTAGTAACCGAGCATTTAGCCGCACTTGATAAAGTATACAACGGCGTTAATGCCGATCATCGCAAAGCAATTGAGACTCTTTCTGAGCTAGATCCAGTGTCTGAAGATATGATCACCAGCCAATTAGCTGACCTAGAGCAATTTCAGTGGTTTATTAGAGCCCATTTAGAATCATCTACAGGCGAGCTAAAAAGCTAATATATTAAATCTAAGAAAGCCCAGCATTAATATGCTGGGCTTTTTTTTGCGTAAAAATCACTCTATTTATTATCATATATAGATATGTATCAGTAAGCTCTAATACAAAATTAATATAAAAACAATAGAAAATTGGTATTACCAAAAAAAATAACCAATAGAAAATTGAATGATTTTATACTCCTCACTATTTCGTAAATTTATAAGCCATACCCGACCTTCAATGAACATATTATCATTTTAACATCACTTAAAAAACAAACTAAATACGTATAAAAGTACGACATAAAATTTAAAAACAGTACTAAAAAATGTATTTAATAGTACAAATAATATAAAAAAACGCCTTTGGTAAACATACTTCAATAAAATTCACTCAAAATATAAAAAATAAAAATACAGCATAAGCCATTAAATTTATTAAATATAAGCAAAATAAAAGAACACTTTGTAATACACCTTGTGAATTTTTGGTAAACAAAGGTTGTAATAAAAGCTGAATTGGACTAATTTCAACCATACCACCTGTATGACACACTACAGGGAAACAGCAGTTAAATTGGTTAACCAAACCAAGTAACAACACACACAATGACGTAAGTCGTACCCAAACGGGAGAGATACATGAAACTCAATCAAATTACTTCAACATTAATTAATAAACATAAAAGAAGTAGCTCTACAACAATCAGTGCAGCAGCCCTTTTATTAATGGCTTCTTCTACTATTGCAGCGCAAGAGGCTCCGACAGCTTCAGAAACAGCAGCTGCAGATATTGAAGTTATTGAAGTAAAAGGCATGCTAGGTAGTATGAAAGCCGCCGCTATGCTTAAGCGTACTGACGGACGTATTGTAGATGCGATTGTTGCTGAAGACATTGGTAAGTTACCTGATAATAATATTGCAGAAGCACTGCAACGTATTACTGGTGTATCTATTAATACCGATTTTGGTGTGGGTGACAGTGTTTCGATTCGTGGCTTACCTCAAAACCGTGTTGAATTAAATGGTCGCTCTACTATTGGTGACTCTCGTGACGGTATTAGCTTACAAGATTACCCATCAAGTTTCTTAAAAACGGTAGAAGTCGTTAAGTCTCCTACTGCCGATATGATCGAAGGTGCATTAGGCGGAACAGTTAGTCTAAAAACGGTTCGCCCATTAGAGCTAGATAAACTAACTGGTGCTGTTTCATTAGATGGTGAGTACGCTGATAAAACAGAAAAAGTAGCGCCTATTTTTAGCGGTTCACTTGGTAACAATTGGGATTTTGATGAAATGGGTACCTTTGGTGCCATTGCTATGTTTTCGTTTCAAGACCGCGAAATTCGTCAAGATGAAACGTCTAGCCGTGTTAAACCTCAAGACATCGAAATTAATGGCCAAGAAGGTAATACATCAAGTGGCAACGCTATCGTACGAGACGAGCACAGTGTTGAACAATACGTAGAACAACGTAAACGTACTGCTGTAAATTTATCACTTCAGTGGGCACCGCAATCTGGTAATGGCATGGTGTATCTAGATTTAAGTGGCACTAAACGCTCTGGTGAGCAAAGTGGTAACTCTATATTAGGTGTTGCAGGTTCACTATCAACAGATGCAAATACAACTCAAGATGCTAACGGCGTAAATAATTATACGTTAACCAACGAATTTGGTATTCCTAAAACATACAGTGACTTTCGTGAAACCGACTCATTTTCAAATGCACTTGGTGCAGAGTGGAACCTTACTGACAGTATAAAAATCTCTGGTGAAATTGCGGTAGCATCATCAGAAAGTGTAAGACCAGATTCTGAATTTACACTTCGCCCAATCGAAAAATCAACATTTGAAGCAAGCGGCGGTGTTGATTTAGTAAACCATTTATATGATGGTGCATTTTCTCAAAACGGTAATAAATTACCAAGCATCATTCATTCAGATCCAAATGCATTTACTGACCCACAAAACTTAGCACTACGTACGTTTAAAAGTGAAGATAGAAGAACAGATAATGACGAAACAGCTATTCGTTTTGATGTTGAAATGTTTGAGCCACTCAGCAGCTTGAGCTGGGTGTCTAAAGTAAAAGCAGGTGTACGTGTTACTAACCGTGATTACGAATACGAGCAATACAAAGTAGAAATTAAAGACATTTACAAAAATGCATTTAACGACTCAGATGGTTCCTTAGCTACTTTATGGGTTGATGACTACAACGCCGCTTTTTCAAATAGCTTCACAACAGTTAGCCACGACAACTCATTTGACCAATTAGGTCATTCAGGGCAAAACGACCTACTAACGTTTTTAAGCTACAACGGTTTATCTAACCCAGCAAATACTTATGCTCAACTTCAGCAGTTACTTGCAGGCACAAACCTAGCGTCAACAGGCAGTCTTTCAGATAATCAAGAGTTCCAAGAAAGCGCATACCGTAACGTAGTTGAAGATACAGCTGCTGTGTACGTATCAGCGTACTTAGACTTTGATAACATTACTGCAATTGTGGGTGGTCGTTATGTGACTACAGATTTAGAATCAAGCGTGTTCCTTAACGGCGAAAAAGTAACTGGCGACAATGACTACAGCGACTTTTTACCAAGCTTAAACGTTACGTATAACTACTCAGACGAAACATTATTCCGCTTTGCTGCTGCAAAAGTTATGCGACGCGCTGACTTTAGCGAGCTAAGCCCTGCGTTTGACGTTAATAACGACATTACAGGTGCAACGCAAGGCTCTATTGATTTAGAACCATACCGCGCAACGCAATACGACTTATCTGTAGAGCATTACTTTGATGAAGGTAATGTACTTTCTTTCGCTGTATTTTATAAAGATGTTGAGTCTTTCTTAAGTAACGAGAGTAGCTGTCAAGCTGCATCAAGCACTTCAACAGGTCAAAACGTAACTCAGTGGAACCAAGTATGTCAGCTTGACGTTGCAGGTGTATCACAAGACAACCTAGTTTACTCAGATGCAACTGACTTCCCAGTAGATGCTGATGGCTTTAACCATGTTGCGGGCTTGCGTGATGCAGGACTAACGGGTATCGATACAGTTAAAAATGTAAATGGCGAAAACGGCTCAGTACAAGGTTTTGAAGTTGGTTACCAACAGTTCTTCACAAGCTTACCTGGTGCATTTTCTGGCTTAGGTATTAATGCAAACTACACGTATGCAGACAGCGAACAACCAAACGGCAACCCGTTATTAGATATTTCTAAAAATACGTACAACTTACAAGTATTTTGGGAATACGAAGGGTTCTCTACTCGTATCGCTTATAACTACCGTGACAGTTTCTTAGATACTGAAAACGAGAAACGTGTAGAAAATATTAACTCAGACGGCAGTATTTCAGCAGAAGGCACTGTTTACGGTAATAACTATCGTGACGACAGAGGCCAGTTAGATTTCTCTGCAAGCTGGGATATTAACGAAAACGTGACCTTAGTAGGTAATGCGACTAACTTAACGGGTGAGCCTTCTATCTACCTATCTGAACTAGGTGGTGCTTGGAAGTACACTGAAGCGGATCGCCGTTACAGCTTTGGTATTCGTGCTAAATTTTAATTTTCCCTAGAAACTAAAGCCTGCTTTTATGCAGGCTTTTTTACGTCTATAAAAAAATGACACTTTTGTTAAAACACAACACAATTTTTATAACTGAATATTTATTTAAAGCAATAAAATTATCATTGAATAATACTCCAAACTAAAATTTAGCTACCGTGTAAACAATATCAACCTCCTGCACATCACCTTTAGCGCACAACATAAACACCATAAAAATTCCACCAAAACCAAGTAACCTTGCGACTTGGTTATAAAGTGTCTAGCATTCCAAATGCCGTACTCATAATTGGTACGAAAAAGGATTAACAATGTCTCTAAAATATATAACAACAATATCAATCACATTATCATTACTATTATTAACAGCATGCGGCTCTGGGGGAAGTGAAACAAAAGTGGCTGTAAATACTGAAATAATAAAATCAACAGCA
Source organism: Pseudoalteromonas sp. 5Ae-yellow (assembly GCF_014077565.1). Classification (NCBI taxonomy): domain Bacteria; kingdom Pseudomonadati; phylum Pseudomonadota; class Gammaproteobacteria; order Alteromonadales; family Pseudoalteromonadaceae; genus Pseudoalteromonas; species Pseudoalteromonas sp. 5Ae-yellow. The sequence continues at coordinate 25,002 of NZ_JACGWD010000051.1, read as the reverse complement.
ATCATTAACAACAGTCCCCTAAATGACTACAAAATAATTATCTATGGAAATAGCCATAGTTCGCAGTTAGGGGGATTATTAAATACGATTATTACAGCGCAATTACCTAACACTTCAGTTAAAACGATGACTGTCAGTGGCCGATTTTTAGATGAAATAGTCGCCGTAGATGCGAATGTCGATAAATTAAAAAGTGATAATTGGAGTCATGCTATTTTTCAAGGACAAAAGTACTCACAATCAGGTTCGACTGACTACCCTACGAGTGCAACTGAGCGATTAATCTCGAACGCAAAAGAGCATAAAATCACACCAATTTTATTTCCGGAGCATCCTCAAAAAGGGGATCCCACAGAAGCAAAGCTGGTTTACGACATCCATTTATCAATCAGTAAAAAACAACCTAGCTGCATAGCGCCTGTTGGCTTTGTATGGAATCGAGTATTAGAAATAATGCCTAGTATAAACCTTCATAGTGCCGACGGTAATCACGCATCCTATGCAGGCAATGTCCTTACAGCGATGACCTTTTATCAAATCATTACCTCAGAATTAACAGACACAATGCCATTTATACCTGCTATAGATTTAACACAGCAAGAACAAGCCTTATTTGCACAAGTAGTAACAGAAGTACTTGAGTTATATCCGGCATGTGGAGCTAAATAACCTTAAAAAATTTAAAAACTAGATTTTAGATTTGGTTATTTCCAGAGGCGTTCGATATCAGTAGATTAATACCATGCACATAATCTGACTAAAAAGACAAACTCCTCAGGAGCATTAACTTTTATAATTAACTTTTCTGCCAAATTATAAATTTAATATCTTGATAAATAATCACCTGCAATTTATTAAAATAACCACCGTCCTAGCTATACTTATTTTGTTATTAAATTTACTATCGAAGCGTTACCACCAACAGGAAAATTGCAGTGCTGTCGCGTTTATATAATTTTATGCCGGGTTTAGATACATTGCTGCACTACGAGCGACAATGGTTTGCTGATGATGTAAGAGCGGCGCTATCGGTAGCTGCCGTAGCTTTACCTGTTGCCATTGCTTACGCACAACTAACCGGTGTTAACGCCGCCGTAGGGTTATATTCTTGCATACTGCCAATGATGCTATATGCTCTTTTTGGCACTTCCAAACAACTAATAGTTGGCCCTGATGCCGCCACCTGCGCCGTTATTGCAGCCGTAGTAACCCCTCTTGCTGCAGGTGACAGCTTTAAACATTGGCAACTTGTTGTCACCATGACCGCTATGACCGGCTTTTGGTGTTTTATAGCTAGTAAATTTAAGCTAGGCGTATTAGCCGACTTTTTATCTAAACCTATTTTAATGGGCTTATTAAATGGCGTAGCCATCACTATTATTGTTGGTCAATTTTCTAAAGTATTCGGTTTTACCTTTGACGAGCGCTACCTACTTGAACGCCTAGGTGGTGTACCCACATACCTAGCGCAAACACATGTTCCCACCTTGTTAATGGCCTTGTTCACATTGGCGGTTTACTTTGCCATGAAACGCATAAAACCCACGTGGCCGGCATCAATGTTTGCCATTGCATTTGGTGCGATTTTGGTATGGATTTTTGATTTAAAACAACTTGATATAAAAACTATTGGCACCGTAACTGGCGGACTTCCCGTTTTTAATACTCCTGTTTTTGATTTAGGAATTATTCGTGAGCTAGTGGTACCCGCACTTAACTTAGCCATCGTGAGTTTTGTAAGTATGATGCTAACTGCCCGCAGTTTTGCTGCTAAAAATGGCTACGACATAGATGCCGATAAGGAATTTAGAGCGCTAGGTATTGCCAATATAGCGTCAGCTCTTTCGCAAGGTTTTGCAGTTAGTGGCGCCGACTCTCGCACCGCAGTTAACGATGCAACGGGTGGTAAAACGCAGTTAGTATCAATAATTGCAGCAGCTATTATTGCGGTCATAGCCGTTTTTTTAACAGCCCCGCTTGAGTTTATTCCAAGCGCAGCGCTGGGTGTTGTACTTATTATTGCCTCTGTTCATTTACTCGATTTAAAAGCTGTTTGGCAATTAAAACGAAAAGATAAACAGGCATTTTATCTCGCCTCAGCCACCTTACTTGCGGTGTTATTTATTGGCGTTATACCAGGGATCACACTTGCTGTATTACTGGGGTTATTTCAATTTATTCGCACTGTTATGCGCCCAACCGACAATATACTCGGCGTAGATGTTAACGGTGTAGTAAGAAGCTTAGACGCCACAGATAAAGCAAAGGCAGTGCAAGGCGTGTTTATTTATCGCTTTAATTCACCTTTAACTTACTTTAATGCCAGCTACTTTAAACGCAGATTACTTGAGCAATACGCAAGGCAAAAAGACGACACCCAATGTGTAATAATTGACGCTGTGCCCTGCTTTACTCACTTAGATTTAAGCGTAATGGCCATGCTTGCCGACCTCGACGTTATATTTAAAAAGCGCGATATAAGGCTTGAACTTGCAGGTAGAAAACGCCAACTACTTTCGTGGTTTGATATTGCAGGAATGAAGTCGGGAAAAGAAGGTATATATATTCACTCCGATCTATATGTTGCGCTACAAAAAAATAGAGTAAGCCAGCCTACCGACGAAGTTGACTTATTTGAAGCGCATACCAATTAGGAAGAATTAGCCGTGTTGTAAATTATAAACGGCAATAAAAATAAAAAAGAGTCACTGTATTTTATTATTCGTTGAACAGCTAAGCCCCCTATAACTGTGTAAGTTATTTTCAATTCACTACATAAGCTATTTAATGGGCTAAAATAGCTAAATTATTAACAGGCTTCTGATAATGAAGTCACATCAATAGAGCAGCTAAGTTATAATACGGTTTAACCAACAACGCTATTATACAACCTTGTTGGTTAAATTATTATATCAATTAGCATTATAAAGTCGTCGATATTGATACAGCGTATGGCTGCATAAGATCTTTTGCTTTTTCCATTTCCTCGTGAGAATCAGTATGTACAACAATCGCCCACAGACCCGAGCGAGTTGCTTCTCTTATATTATTGATCAAATCATCGTGATCTGGCCTTAACGAAAAAGCTCCAGCAATTAGTACACCAACAAAAGTACAAAGAATACTTATCGAAACATATGTTTCTAGGATGTGTTGTTGTAAAAATTCAAACTCTAATAAAAAGAGTATACTGGCAATGATCACACCAACAACAAGACCAACTACGGCAAATACTAAGTGTGATTTCAACATAGTTTTAGCAATTTTTTTATCTTCAGGCTCGACCTTTTCATCGTAATGTTGATCGTGAGGTGGAATTAGCCTTATGCTTTGTTTTACAAAGTTCTCGTCATTATTTAAAATATCAAAGGTTGCTTTAGCTTTATGTTCGCTGTTAAAAATACCGCCCACTTTAGTGGCTTTATCTCCACTGCTTATATTCGCTTTCATGGCTATTATCTCCGCATTAAATAAATAGTGGTTTAGTAAAACTACTAACACTAATTAATAAAAATTATTGATAATTGAAAATACGACTAATAAATTCACTTTATCATCATAAAAGCAGTTGCAAGACTAACACCAACTTGATTGACGAGTAATAACTCAACTCCCAAAGTAAATAAGCTTACGTGTAAATTAGAGGTGGAGGGGTTATCCTTTGTTTTTTAATACTTTTAGTACCTATTTAAATTCATCGATTATTCTAACCTTATTATTTTTGTTGTGAACACTGCACCACAATAATTAATGTCCATATAAATCACCGTGTAGAATATACAAAAAACATTTCAAACCTCGAAGCAACTAAAAATTAATAATTCAGTATCGCCTTGTTGATAAGCCTAGCTATCAACAAGGTGTTAAATTAATAGCATACCCTCGGAGTCAAGTTTTAGGATATATGGCTTTAAGTTAGCCTAAATAATTTGTATGTGAATACTTATAACTTCATGAAGGCCCGTTTTTTATTTCTTTGGATCTATGCTTAAATTACTGTGGATGAACCATGTGTTCAACCTCATGCCAGTTAATTTAGCAATCACTTTAATCACATAAAAGAAAATACCAATCATTGCCAACATAGACGGAATATTTAAAAAGCGTGATATAAGGTTTGAACTTGCAGGAATGAAATCAGGAAAAGAAGGTATATATATTCACTCAGACTTATACATCGCCCTAAAAATAAATAGCGAAAGCAGCATACAGAAGAGGTTAACTTGTTCGATGCAGAAAGCTATTATAAAAGTAATAAATGAGTAGAACATAACTGCTCTACTCATCTAATTAAACGCTTCTACCCAATTTATACTTTAGGATAATTTGAAGGGAAAAACGCTTTTTTAGCGTCTTCATCAAACTCTTTTTTAAATGCTACATCAGTACCAATTACGCGTGCACGTGCAACCGCTGGGCGGCTATCAATGCTTTCAAACCAACGCTTAAGATTTGGATACGGTGCTAAACCTTCTTCGCCTAATACAACCGGTGCTTTATCAATCCAGCCCCAAGCAGAAACATCAGCAATAGTGTATGTATCACCCACAATAAAGTCACGACCTTCAAGATGTGTATCAAGTACTTCGTAGTGGCGCTGCGCTTCACGTAAATAACGGTTAACCGCGTAATCAAGCCCTTCTGGTGCCATATGTCTAAAGTGAACACTTTGCCCTGAATACGGACCTAAACCAGATGCGATAAACATTAACCACGACAGCATTTCAGCGCGGTCATCGCTCTTACCTTCTAGCTTTCCATATTTTTCAGAAAGGTACATTAAAATAGCATTCGAATCGAACACACGCGTTTCACCATCAACAATTGCTGGCGCTTTAGCGTTTGGATTAATTGCTTTAAATTCAGGTGTATGTTGCTCACCTTTTAAAGTATCAAGAGGAACAAGTTCAAACGGCAAGCCTGTTTCTTCTAAAAAGAGTGCAACCTTCATTGGGTTAGGAGTATGGTGAAAATAAAATTTAATCATGTAAAGTTCCTCAATAATTGAGCAACGATTAAAGCACAACTTGAGCGGGTGTTCAAATTAAGTTTTAACTAAGTAAAATACACAGTTAAAACGTGATTTAATTGTGAGTATTTCGTGATACTTCATTCATAAATATCATTTAGGCTGAATGCAATATCAGCCTTTGCGAGAAGTAACATGCCTTTTAAAGCACTATCCCATCCATTTTTAATCTCACTTGTTGGGTTAATAATTTTTTGCTTTCAAAGCCAAGCTGCTGAGCAAGTAACTATTTCCAGTACAGCTAATCCGACTACCTTTTTAGAGCTTTACACATCGCAAGGTTGCAGTAGCTGCCCACCAGCAGAGCGCTGGATTTCAACGTTTACAGATGATGAAAAACTATGGACTGATTTAATCCCTATTAATTTTCATGTTACTTATTGGGATTATTTGGGTTGGAAAGACCCGTTTGCCTCTGCTGTGTTTAGTAAAAGACAACGCACGTATAAGGCACTCGGTAAAAGTAGGATTGTAGCTACTCCAGGATTTATGGTTAACGGCAACGGGTGGCAAGGTTGGTTTTATAAACAAGCTATTCCTGTAGCTAAAGCCCGTTATTTAGGTAATTTAAAAGCGACTATAAACAACAGTAAAATTAATCTCGAATACGATACTGTTAATATCGAAGATAATACTAACCAAAACTTAATAGCCCATGTAGCTCTGTTAGGCTTTGGCATAGAAACACAAATACACAGCGGCGAAAACGCAGGCCATAAGTTAAAACACGACTTTGTTGTTATTGGCTACGAGCAAAATAACATGCAGACCAAGCAGCAATTATCATTAACTGACTTAACCCTGCCTCGCGCTAAAAAAATATCGCCAACAAAGCAAGCCTTAGTGTTTTGGGTATCTGAAAAAGGCGACCCTACTCCACTACAAGTTGCAGCCGATTGGTTTTAAAAATTACAGTTAATTGAATAAAATTACTAATTAACAACTCAGCGCTCAATAAATCTCCTTGTATATCAACTATAGAAAAAGGCTTTCAATAATTTAAAAACTAATGAATTAGCATTGTTATTACAAAGAATTTATTCTTTTTCATTGTGTATACCTGTATGAAACATAAATAACATTGTATTTACATCAACTTTTGTTTATAAAGTAAGTTGAATGGACTCTTGAAATAAGTAATTGACTTATAAGTATAAAAATCAAGCGCCTATCAATAAAAACTTCTGCAATTATCTATATGGACAAAAATTTATGCGAATTAACCAAAGCCACATTAAAACAATTGTAATCGCTGCAATTACAGCTTCGTCTTTAGCTGGGTGTGCTACAACATCATCAAAAGTAATAGAAACACCAACTGTTGCTAGCTATAACACAACCTACTCAGGTGCAAAAAGCAAACTAGTCGTAGGTCAGTTTGTAAACCGTTCGAGCTTTCAAAATGGTATATTTGCATCAGGCCAAGACCGTTTAGGTAGCCAAGCAAAAACAACACTAATGAGCCACTTACAACAAACAAATCGCTTTAGTGTGCTTGATCGCGACAATATGGCAGCCCTTGCGGAAGAGGCAAAGTTAACAGGTACAAAACAAGTTCTTAGCGGTGCTAAATTTGTTGTAACTGGTGATGTAACAGAGTTTGGCCGTAAAGCCATTGGCGATCGCCAGCTTTTTGGTTTATTGGGTAAAGGTAAATCGCAAATTGCTTATGCTAAAGTAACGCTTAATGTTGTTGATGTTACTACATCAGAAGTTATTTATTCAGTGCAAGGTGCTGGTGAATACAGCCTATCAGAACGTGAAGTTATTGGTTTTGGTAGCACAGCTTCATACGATGCCACATTAAATGGCAAAGTACTTGACCTAGCTATTCGCGAAGTCGTTAACAAGTTAGTTACTGGTCTTGAAGCTGGCCAATGGGGCAATAAATAATGAAAAAGCTAATTACCTTAGCATTTGTTTGTATAGCCCTAACGGGTTGTAACTCAACGAAAGAACCTATTTACTATTACGGCGACTATAGCACTGCCGTATACGCCTATTTAAAAGCAGATGACGTAACAGCCGAAGAGCAAATTAGTATGCTTGAGCAAATTATTGCCGATGCCGCAAACAAAAGTAAGAATGTTGCACCTGGCCTACATGCTCACCTAGGTATGCTGTACTTTGAAACGGGTAATCCTTCATTAGGCACTACTCACTTCGAAACTGAGAAATCACTTTTCCCAGAATCAGTTCATTACATCGACTTCCTTCTAAAGTCTGCGAAAGGCGCTTAATATGCTTAATTTAAAATCATACACAGCGGTCGCATTAGTCGCATTACTCACTGGTTGTGTTTCACCTCCACCAGCACATGACTACACAGCATTTAAACAAGCAGACCCTCACTCAGTTATTATTTTACCTCCGCTAAATAATACACCTGAAGTAATTGCACCATACAGTGTGATGACTCAAATGGTCGCGCCTATAGCTGAGTCGGGTTTTTATGTTTTTCCTGTTGCTTTAGTTGATCAAACCTTTAAAGGTAATGGCCTCACTGTTGCAGGCGACGTACACCAAGTACCGGTGAATAAATTACATGAAATTTTTGGTGCAGACTCTGCGCTTTACATCACTATTGAAGAATACGGCACTAGCTATGTTGTAATTTCTAGCGAAACAGCTGTAACTGTGTCAGCCTCACTAGTTGATTTACGCACTGGCGAGCAATTATGGCAAGGCAAAGCAAGAGCCTCTTCAGCTGAACAACAAAGTAATGGCGGTGGTGGCCTTGTAGGTATGCTTGTTATTGCAGCAATCAATCAAATTGCTGAAACGGTAACCGATAAAGGCTTTGAAATCGCAGCAATGACTTCAACACGCTTACTTTCTTCAGATGTTTACAACGGCTTATTATATGGACCTCGTTCACCTAATTATGGCCAACCAGCACCAAGCGAAAAGAAAAAATAACTCTTATTGTTATTAACCTAAATCTTAAAAAGGCCGAATCATTAAATGGGATTAGGCCTTTTTAATAAAAGCTTACCTAGCTAAAAACCTTAGCAAAGTTACTTTTAAGTATTTAGAGCAGATTTTAAAATACGAGTTTAAAAACCAATATTAGTCACAATAGAAAAAACATTTCAAAAAATAATAATAGAGTAGCAAAATGCAATGTCTTTTTTTTAGCCGGTTCTACATGTTAAAGTTGTCATTATCACTAAATTACTCTTATAGTGAATCTATATAAATATTGAGCAATACTATGATAAAAGCACAAATACCAGCTGACGAAGAATCTAGATTAAAGGCCCTTTACGAGTATGAAATATTAGATACTGAAGCCGAAAAAGTATTTGATGATTTAACTCAACTTGCTTCTGATATTTGTGAAGCCCCCATATCACTTATAAGCTTAGTTGATCCACAAAGGCAGTGGTTTAAATCAAAGTATGGTATCGATGTAGACTCCACCGAAAGAGATATCGCATTTTGCTCTCATACAATACTGCAAGACCAAGTATTTGAAATACAAAACGCTCTACTTGATGAACGTTTTTATGATAACCCCCTAGTAACCAGCGATCCAAACATTCGGTTTTATGCGGGCACACCGCTAGTTACACCTAGTGGCAGTACAATTGGTACATTATGTGTTATCAGCGACCAGCCAAAAAAGCTAACTCAAACACAAATTAACGCACTGAAAATACTTGGCAAAGAAGTTATTGCACAACTTGAGCTCAGGTTAAACAACAGAAAGCTGGCCACTGCATTAAAACAACAACAAATACATAATAAAAATCTTGAAGAACTAAAAAAAGAAGCTGATACAGCTAACACTCTAAAAGGTCGATTTTTAGCAAATATGTCGCACGAGCTAAGAACCCCGCTGCACGGCATTTTAAATTTAGCTGAGTTTGGACTAGCAGAAACTTCAAATATAGAAAAAGATAACGCCCTAAAAAGTATTTTAAGCTCCGCGAATATACTCTCAAATATTGTAAATGACATTTTAGACTTTTCAAAAATTGAAGCGGGTAAATTAAATATTGAGAATATTAACTTTAACTTGAGCGAAGTCATTAACAATGTAATTAATCCACTAATGAAACAAGCCACAGATAAAGGCATAAAATTTATTCCATCTATAGATAAAAATATCGCTACAACCCTAAAAGGCGACCCTGTCAGAGTTTCTCAAATTTTAAATAACTTATGCTCAAATGCGATTAAATTTACACAACAAGGCCTGGTAGAGTTTAAAGTCACTGTAAAAGAGAACTCCTTAAACACGCAAAATATTGTATTTGAAATAATCGATACGGGTATTGGTATTAGTAAAGCTGCACAGCAAAATTTATTTCAAGAGTTTCATCAGGCCGATTCATCTACATCCAGAAAGTACGGGGGCACGGGCCTTGGCCTCTCCATTTGCACCAAGCTAAGTGATTTAATGAATGGCAAAATCAACTTCACGAGTAAAGAAGATAAAGGTTCTGTATTTACTTACCAACAAAGCTTTGAAACATCAGAACTCGATGAATTATTAAAACCAAATAAAGAAATAACCGATTTACAAGGGTGCACTATTTTGGTTGCCGAAGACAATAAAGTAAATCAAGTTGTCGTAAGTAAAATGCTACAAGCTCATAATGCGAAAGTAATATTTACCGAAAATGGCAAAGAATGCATTGATTACTCTTTTGCCAACCATGTTGATTTAATTTTTATGGACATTCAAATGCCAGTGATGGATGGAGTGCAAGCCACTAAGATAATTAGAGAGCAACAAACAGGTAAAACAACGCCAATTATTGCCATGACAGCCAACACCATGAAACCAGATATTGAACACTATTTAGACATTGGTATGGATGGCTATTTAACGAAGCCATTTAATAAAGATCATTTAAATAGCTTGCTCAATGTTTATAATCCAAAAAACTCAAATCTCAAAAATTTAGCAGTTAAAGTTAGTAACCCAAACATTACGAGTGAACGTAAGCTAAAACAGATATGCAATGAGCTAAAAAAGTTAATTTCAAATGCCGACAGAGTCAGTCTATGGTTGTTTAATCACGACTATACCGCCATTAATAGCTTAATTTGCCTTGATGAAAAAAATGAGAGAGTAAGTAATGCAGTTTTAAAAGCTAAAGACTTTCCTGCATACTTTGACTATATTTTAGAGCATAAAGTATTAGACGCATCAGATGCGAGAAACCACGAAATCACTAAAAACTTAACCAAGGTTTATTTTGAACCATCAAACATTTACTCCTTGCTTGATTACATCTACTTTATTGATAACAAACCGCTAGGTGTTATTTGTTGTGAAAGTGTTGGCTCAAAAATTTCATGGAGCCATGCAGATAAACTGTCACTTATTAAAGTAGCTGATGTAACAACCTTGTTTTTATCCAAACAGTTGAAATCATAGTAGCTACTTAATATATATAAAATGGGAGGAGTGCCTAATTACTTAAACTATTTAACTAAGCGGCACATGCCACCAAGGTTATGCGCGTTTATTGATTTAACAAAAAAGTTTGAATGTATATGGGTAACTAAAGCGAAGCGTTGAGTTTACTTTTTAGCTGTGCAATATTAATTCATTAATAAGCACAAGGATCGCTAAACCTATTTACAGGTTTGGTATAAAAACTAAAAGGATGAATATGATTAAGCCATTTTACGCTAGCTGTTTGTTAGCCCTCTTGCTATTAACACCCAGCCTTGTAATAGCAAATCCGACGGCCTCGCAATATCAGCAAATTCTTAACGAAAACCTTGCTGAAAACGAGCCTGGGGTATCTGTAATTATAAGCAAAAATGGCAAAGTATTTTTCAAAGGAACGCGCGGGCTTGCCAACCTTGAGCATAACATTGCACTTAATGAGCAAAGCGTTTTACGTTTAGGTTCCATTTCAAAACAATTTACTGCAGCTGCAATTATGATGCTGCAAGAGCAAGGTAAGCTAGCGGTTACCGATGATATTCATAAGTATGTTGCAAGCTTTCCTACTGAAGGTAACCTCGTCACAATCGAAAACTTATTAACCCACACCTCAGGCATTGCCAACTACACAGATGACGACGACTTATTCGATAAAGAAATACAAGTACCCACCAGCGTTGACGATACACTCAAGAGATTTGCCAAACACCCAATGGTGTTTAAACCCGGCGAAGCGATGGCTTATTCGAACACTGGCTATTCACTGCTAGGTAAAATAATTGAAGTGGCGAGTGGGCAATCTTACAAAGACTTTATTGAACAAAATATATTTAAAAAACTAGGGATGACTCAAAGCAGCTATGAAGGGCAAGAAATTGTTGCTCACCGCGCAGCTGGGTATGAGCAAACAGAGCAAGGCTTTATAAACACAAGTTATATTAATATGGACTGGCCTTATGCCGCAGGTGCGCTTATATCTACCCCAACCGACTTAAACATTTGGTTTAGCGCATTATCGTCTGGCAAGCTTATTAGTAAAGCAAGTTATGAGAAGATGGTTAGCCCTTTTAAACTCAATGACGGCAGCTTTTCATCCTATGGTTACGGATTAATTATTAAGCCTTTGAATGAATACACCGTAATTAAACACACTGGCGGAATAAATGGCTTTTTAGCACATGCACGCTATATTCCAGAGCAAAAGCTATATGTTGCAGTACTGGCTAATTCAAACCACATAAACCCTATTTTTATCAACGAAAAACTCACAGCCAAAGCACTGGGTATTGCGCTCCCCGAGTTTAAAAAAGCAGATGTAACAGCGCAGCAGTTAGCGCCCGTATTGGGTGATTACCGTATTGATAAAAACACCTTACGCAGCCTAATTTTTGAAAATGACGTTTTGTATTCTAAGCGCACCGGTGGCGATAAAACAAAACTAATTACCATGTCTAAAAATAGCTTTTACTATCCTAATTCAAACAATTACTTAGTAATAGAAAAAGACAGCCAAGGCCAATTTGTAATGAAGTATTTTAGTGGATTATCAACAACGCCCACTGAGGCGATTAAAATTTAGCGACAAGTTTGAGCGAGGCACAAAATGCTTCGCTCTTGCTAAATAGCTCTCTCTAAAGCTACTTTGATTTATTAAGCATCGCTTTTAAATCGGCAAATGGAGAATGCGTTGCAGCCTCAACTTTTCGCTCTGTAGTCGACCCGCCATACATAATATGTTCGTGGTATTTATTGTGCTCATTGTCGTGGCAATAAATACACAATAGCTCCCAGTTACTGCCATCTTCAGGGTTATTACTGTGGTTATGATCTATATGATGCACCGTTAACTCACGCAAATTAGAGTACTCAAACTCACGAGCACAACGCCCGCATACCCAAGGGTATAATCTTAAGGCTTTTATTCTATAACCTTCCTCTTGCTTCACATAAGCCTGAGGTACTGCGTTATTATTACTCATAGTATTCCTGGTAAATTCACTATTTCGGTGCTCAATACTAAAAAAACTTAATTACTGACAAATCACCAAAAGAAGTATCTATATGCCGGCCTGTTTGCTCCCATGCACGAAGTACAACCATAAGTTTTTTATTGTCAGAAGTCCAAGACATTCCACCGCCGTATGCTTCAACTTTTTCACCGCCAGAATCTTTTAACCCCAGCCCAGGGTCTGTATTTCGAATATTTCCCTTACCTACTTTGTATTCAGCAAATACGTGAACATTATGCGGTAACGAAAATGATAAAAGCGAGCCAATACTCGCTCCATACGAATTAGAAATTAACTTAGTGACCTTTGGTGCAGACGAATTTAAAAAATCAGCCTGAAATACAATATTATCTTTATTCTCAAGGGATACATGCTTGAAAGACCACGCGCCAACAATACTTAACGACAAATCAAATTTGTTACTTAGCTTTGGCCTATTAAGAAAAAAATGCTCAAACAAAGACTCTTTATTGTTGAAGGTATAAAAGTTGTGTTGGCCAGATAGCTCAAACTTGGTTGAACGTGTATTTTGCGAGAAAAGTTGTTCTAACTGATTGCCGCTTAAATTGCTAGCCGTGCTTTGCAGTCCTTCAAGCGTTTGATAGTTAAAAGTGATTTTAGAATTTTTAAACTTTCTATATGAAAGCAGTATATCTTGTGTTTTTGTTTCAACATCATCTTCAAAAATATCGGCTGAATAACCAATTTCAATGTCGTTAATATCAAAAAATACACCCACACGTTGGTTGTTTATGGGCTTTAACGAAAAGAGTGTTTTTTGATTATTCCCAGCCAAGTCATCATATATTAATGCGTGGCTAGTATTTGGATTTGAAATAGTTGTTCGTACCGACTTTAAGTCAAAGTCGAAAGCCAATACAGCACCAGATTGAAATGCCGCTAAAACGGCAAAGCTCACAATAGCCAAGTAATTGCGAATCATTAAAAACACTCAAAAATTAATTTGTATTAGAGTAGCGCTTTTTTTACCTTAAATTATCACAAAAGGTTAACAATTGATGAAAACTTTAAATAATGCGCTTTATGCCATTTTTTGGGGTGCTTTCAAGGTCAAACTCACTTACATGCTTAATTAGCTCCGGAAAGAACGCTAAAAATACGGCTTCTAATTCATCGTAGTTACGCGCTATGTCATCAGCCGCGCCCGCAAAGTTATTAGTAAAACGGATGCGGTTAGCAATATTATCAAGTGCTACTCCTATTCCCTCAACGGTTTCGTACTCTTTAAACCAATCGTTTTTGGTCATACTTGTTACAACATGCTGCATGCGCGGCGGCATCACAGGTATGCGATTATTCAAAAGCTGATAGCTGGTGTACTTAAAATCACTTAAAGGTTGCTTGCTAAAGCGCTGCCAATGCACAATTAAAAAATGATCAAACACCACATCAATAGCCACACCAGCAAAACGTTTTCGCTCAGGTGAAAAGTACTGCTTGGCATGTTTAACTGCGCGGTGGGAGTCTGTAAATTTATCGACTAAATAGTGGTTATCGAGCCCGTTTTTAACCGTATTTGGTAAGTGAACTATATGCCTTTTTCCACCAAAGTCACCCAACAAGTTTCCAAAGTGAGAATCGGCTGTGGGCTGCGCTAAATAAAGATGAGCTAAATAATTCAAAGTGTTCTCTGGCTTGGCTAATACAAACAAATAATAACGTAAATTTAAACTAAACTCACATTCGTGTTTAAAGCAGTACTTATGGTTTTGCTTACCAATTTTACTCAAACACGCCGTAAAGTATTGTTTAAACGGGTAAATAGAAAAGTGATTAATCACTGGCTCTATAAAAAAGCCACTACAATAAGCTGTAGCGGCTTTTTAATGCTTTAGCTTTGTTAGTTTGATCAAAACTAGTTACTCGACTTAACCCAATTTCCATTCTCATTTTTACTATAGCTATTTTTAACCGCAGACCAAGCCACTCTGTGCGCTGTGGTTTCGCGGTCGTCGTCGTTTTTTCTATCGCTTGGGTCCTCGTAGGTATCCCACGCGCTATTAAACGCCTCTTGATATATCTCTTGGGCATGTTTAGGTAAATTACTTTTTACCGACTCAGGTAGTTCGTCACGGTTTTTATATGGCATAACATTCTCCTTATATTTACTCTATTACGCCACAAGCAACGCGGCTACCACCGCCGCCTAATGGCTTTGGCTCATCTGCATAGTTGTCACTTCCTTCGTGAATCATCACTGCGTGTTGTTTAAGTTGTTCAAGCGTGAGCCTTGGCGCTAAAACAGGCGATTTAGCTTGGCCACTTTCATTTACATACAACGCCGGTAAATCACCTAAATGACCGTTAGCCCAAGGATAATCATGATGCTCGCTAGCTTTTGGATCGAAATGCCCACCAGCGCCACCACCAGGCACTACCTCATCGCCTTTTTTCTTGGGTTCACAACTAGCAAATTGATGAACATGAAAGCCATGCTGCCCAGGCGTTAAACCTTTTAAGTTTGGTGAAAAAACAACGCCGTGATCATTTTCTGTTAGTGTAATAGTGCCTAGTAATTGCCCCTGCCCCGACTTAGTAACTTGGTGCATTTCAACGTTTACATTAGCCAGTGCACTATTTTGTAGTAAAACGCTGGTAAATAATATTGCAAAAGCCGGTTTTAAAACGCGGTTTAAACTTCTTTTAGTTTTTGAATCAAACTGCAAACAATTCATCATCATCTCCTGGTTTAGTATCAAATTAATAAAACAATAACGCTAAATTAAGCTGCTATTAAACAAGTAGTTTCAATGTCTATACCAGTCCTGTGTGCAAACATACATTTATGTATTTTTTAGTCGTAATTAATTGATTAAAAATAATTTTAACTAAATAGCTATTTAATTAATGAGCTAACTTTCACTCAAAGATTAAGTAAAAACCAAGGCATATTTACAAAGCTCGTGAGAAAAGATTACCAACGTCCCTACCAAAAAAGACAAGCCAAGTGAAAAAGAGGATCTTAAAGAGGCAGTTATTACTTAGGCGGTAGTCTCAAGTGTTGGTGTTGGTTGAATGGCCGTACGTTATAAATTTAAGAAGCGCCAATCTAAATAAGCCTTCTAAGATACTCTTCACGTATTATATTTATAAGGGGTATTTATTTTTTATAATCAAAGCATGTTTAAAACCAACCCGTTTATATATGGGTCCATTTAATGACAAAAATTACGTTATTTAGTTGTTTTATATCAGAATTTTTAACGCAGTTAGCGTCAGATTTAATCCTTAAAATCAATTAAGTATTATTGCTCGGCACTAAAAAGCGAGCACAAAAAAAGGTGAAACCAAGTTTCACCTTTTTAATTAATTAGCTAGCATTACGCTGTAGATACGTTACTTGCGCCTGCATTGTTAAGTATTTCTTCAATAGCGTTTTTGTTGTCACTGTCGTACTTAATACCAATTAATATAGAGCCTTTTTCAATGGCATCTTCATAATACTTAATTTCGTGCTCAGGGATAAACGCACCAATTGCGGCACCTAAAGTACCACCTACTGCGGCGCCTGCGCCACCAGCAGCAAATGCAGCGACTAATGGTCCGGCAACTAATAAGCCTGTACCACCTGTTGCTACAGTCCCTACGGCAGTGAAACCACCAATAATTGCAGCAAGAATACCACCCGAAGCCGCGCCAATAAGGCCGCCTTCAGAAGCTTTACTACCTTCGTCTACAGCAAAATCTTCCTTTGCGTATGAGTCGTTGGCTACAATACTTATATCAGCTTCATTAATACCTAAAGCTTCTAATCTATAAATTGCGAGTGTTGCTTGTGATGCACTTTCGAATAACCCAGTAATAACGGTACTCATAATAACTCCTTTATTTATTTAAGAAAATACACTTACTACCAAGCAAAACCCGAACCAAGTAAATTATCATTTAAAATCAATAATATAAAACAAAACCCCGTGCTAACACTCTTATTATTAGAGTAAAAATTGCCAAATTTTGTAAAAAACTCCTACCCACATAAACAAACTTAATAACAAGCGATAGCAGTTTTAATATAAATATATTTACAAAAGGAAAATTTATTACTCAGACCATGTAATTTCAGCTAATTGATTGGTCGCTGTTTGGTGAATAATCAGCCCATTATTCCCCATGCGCATGTGCCTAATTAAACCTGAGTAAACCCCCTCTTTGCTCGGAATTTGCCAGCTTTGCATGGTTTCGGTATTAAGGTCGAACCTTACTAAGGTTTCAGGGCGTTTGGCTGACTCGTTAAACCAAATGGCGTTATCGGCATATTCAATTGCATACGGGTGACTGTTTTCACCGCTGGGATTATCCCACTGGGTGATCTTCTTGGTTTTTGGGTTATAGCGGCCAAGTTTACCCATACCAGAGTTAACATAAAAAACCATATCGTCAGGCGTAATGGCAAGTCGCCTTGCATGCGTTTTAGCACCCGGGAGTTTAATTTCGCTAAGCTCCATAGAGTTTTTATCAACTTTAATCAAACAGTTACTACCATTACACGAAACCCACGGCGTGCCGTTTGAATCAAGCTTAATACCATATGGCCGCGAGCCTTTAGTCGGTAAAGTAACGAGTTTAATATCGCCAGTTGTAGGGTCTAGCTTACCAATCATATTACTGTGCTGGAGGGTAAACCAAAATATACCTGCCTCGTCAAATACACCAGTATGCGGGTCGCGGGCGTTTTTATCGGGCATTTTATACACTTTAAATTTTTCGGTTTTTAAATCTAAATATCCAACCGTGCCATTTTTATTACCTAAAAACCAAGGAGTTTGATTTTTATCAAGCGACACACTGTGCGCATAGGTACCACTTGGCAGTGTGTACTCTTTCATATCGCCGGTTTTAGGGTCTAACCTACCTAAAATATTACCCCACTGGCCAACCCACCAAATAAGTCCATTTTTACCTTGTACCGGATCGCGAGCACGCTGCCCAAGCGTAGGCACTTGCCAGTACTTAAAGCTAAGCTTTAAGTCGCCCGTAACAACCTTAGATTCGCGCTTGTTATCAACAGGATAATGCTCAGCTAAATAAGCGCTTATATCTTTACTAAGCGCAGTACCCTCGCCCGTATCAACCATATAGCTTATTAATGTTTGCCAGTCCTGCTGACTATAACCCGCGCTACTCTCAAGGTTATTTAAACTATGGCAACTAGCACAAAGCTGCTCAACTAGCGGCCCTTGCTCGTTACTAAGCACAGTTACCGGTGCAGCCAAAGTGCCCGACACAGCCATTACCGCAACGTATTTATTAAATAAAAATCGATTTTTACTCATAACGCCCTCCCTTTTTTTTTAATATTAAAGCATAGGGCGATGGTGTTTACTATATGTACAGATAAGCCGACTATAAGATAAGTTAATTTGCAGAGTAAATGCCTCAAAAATAAACCTGAGCACAGTGGCACAGGCTTTACGTTAGTTACTTAGCTGATGCTTAAGTGTGATTTAAAACGACTAAATTACACAAAGAGAATAATAGCCGCTTAAAAAACCTGATTTAAAGTCTTCAGAGTCTATCGGTATGTAAATTGCTGGTACTACTGTTCTTACTTAAAGAGTTACATATTGATAACTCACGCTACAACTAAATAATCGAGGGTAATATGAGTAATAAACAGCTAATTACGACGATAGGTATAGGTCTGGCCGCTGCATCTGCAGGTATGTTAACAAGGAAAACTTTACAAAAATCGTGGGAAAAGGTTACCAACGAACCAGCCCCAAAAGATAGACCAAGCGAAGAAACCGATCTCAAAGAGGCCGTTACATGGGCAGTAGTTTCAGGTATTGGTGCGGGTGTCGCAAGAATGGCCGTACGTTATGTACTAGACAAGCGCCGATCCAAATAAACCTACCCAATTAATACCTCTTATAAGTATTGAGCGTAATGCGATGAGGCTCTAAAAGCGGCTTGCGACAACCACTCCTTAGTTGTTGCAAGCAACTTGGCAAAACCCTAGTGCGCCTCCCGACATCCCCTCCAGATTTTAAGCTGATACACTCTATTAAACATTAACTCCCTTTCAAAGTTGTTGCCTGCCTACAAGCTTGCGTATAATGGCCGCATTCCGGCTGCATTTTTTAGCCGCTAACTTGGATTTTAATAATGAAAAAACTCTCTGCAGTGCAAATAAAGCAGCAAGCACTTGTACTTAATACTGCTGAAAAATTAGAAGAACAAGGCCGCACTGAGCTCCCTGGTATGCTGCAATGTTGGTTTGATGTGGAATATCACTTATTTCCAAGTTCACTACTGCTGTGCTTTCAGTTTGAAAACGAGCAAGCCTTAGCCGCCGCAGAGCCTGATTTATTAAAGTGGCAAAAGCGTTTAAGCGGTGCAATGCTTAAAAAAGGCGTTATTTTAAAAGATATGCGTAAACATTTAGTGTTCACCTTAAAAGGGCCTGACGATTAAAGAGAAAGGTTTAAAACTATATTTTGGCTTACGCTCGTGTCGCCACAAGCGCATAAAACCATAATGAAAAGCCGCTGCATTACTGCAGCGGCTTTTTACTTTTGATTAAAACTTAAAGTAAAACCCACAAAGATCAATTTTGACTCAAGGATTTTTATTAGCCGATGATGCCAATTGGCCATTAAAAAATACTAATGCACTGCAAAAGCAAATATCAGTCGATTCAACGTTAATTGGTTGCTCTTAGTTAGCAATCGTAGGATAGTAAATTACACATAAAACAATCACTTTATCTTAGGAGTATCATGATCAAAGTATTATTAGCGACCAGCTTAATTGCCTCTTCATTCGCTGCTTTAAGTAACCCTTTAACTGTTGAAGAACAGCGTATCAACAAAGCCCAAACAGCTATGCCAAGTGTTTTAAATGCATTTACCCCAAAAATATCAACTTTTGAACAACAATTTAAAAAATTAAACGACTTTAAAAGTGCAAAAATATTAGTGCAAAGCTTTAGCTTTGAACTGTGGGAAAACGCCAAGCAACGCATAGTAAAAACCAACAATTACGACGACCGAGAGCTCTACTGGGCACGCCTGCTTTCAAGCAAAGTAATACGCACAACGTCACCTAAGTTTTCAATTACGCAGGCTCAACTAAATACTTTATTAACCCTACTTGAGGAAGGCAGCAGAGGACGTACCGACCTTGCTTTTTCATCAGGCAGCACTAAAAAAATATTACTTACAGGCTTTGACCCATTTTTACTTGATAGAAATATAAACCAAAGTAACCCCTCAGGTGTTGCAGCGTTATTACTCGACGGCCAAGTTATTAATTACAACGGCGTGAGCGCAGAAATAAACACCGTTATGGTGCCTGTACGCTACGAAGACTTCGATCAAGGCATAATAGAATCGCTACTTGCCCCTTACTACGCACTTAATAATGTAGACATGGTAGTAACCGTAAGTATGGGCAGAACAGAATTTGATTTAGAGCACTTCCCGGGTAAACGCCGCAGTGTAACCGCCCCCGATAATGCCAATATTGTGTATGGTGGAACGCAAACAAGCCCAGTAATACCAAAACTTAATGGCCGACCACTCCCGGGCAACGAGTTTGTAAAATTTAGCTTGCCTGTAAATTACATGCAACAAGCTAAAGGCCCTTATAAAGTTATCGACAATCACGAAGTCACCACGCTTGAAAAAACCTATAAAGCAGGTTCGTACGGCGAGCTTAAAAATAGTATTGCGGTAAATGGCGGCGGAGGTGGTTACTTATCTAACGAAATATCGTACCGAAGTATTCGCCTGCGCGATGCGCTTAATTCAAGTATACCTACAGGGCATATTCATACCCCACGTATACAACAATTCGAACCTGAAACAGAAGCTAAAATAGTAAAACAAATAAAAGCAATGCTAGAGCAAAGCTTAGTCGCGCTATAGTTTATAAAAACCAATTTAAGCGCATAAAAAAGGGGTTACTAGAGGCTAATGCCGTTCACTTAAGGTGAAATCAATAAAATTAAGGGTTTCAGACTAATTTTGATAAATAGTTCTGAAACCTTTGTTTCACCTACATTCAGTATTGTTTACAGCTAGTTTTCTTTCTTAGCTATATTTGAATAAAATATGACTAATTATTCAAAAAAGTGACTAACTGATCGGCATTAGTTATTAGAGGCAGATTTTGCCTTTTTTCTTAATCACAAAAGGCAAAAAGAAAGAGCTGACCTTGCTGATTTCTGACCTCTTTGGTTTCTTTGAGCTTTAGGTCAGATAAATGATAAAACCCAAGGTTATTTACCTTGGGCTTGTTGATGCAGATTATATTTTGAACAGTTTATTGTCTTGAGATAACGATAATACTTTATAAGCGTCGACATCAATATCTACGGGTAGTTTATCTTTCAATACAGGTACTATAAATTGACAGTTTATCTCAGAAACTATTTCTGAAAGCAACTTAGATATCTGATTATCATGAACATTTTCAATTTGATCATGCAAGATAAAATGCAGACAGTTAATATCCAATTTATCTGCAAACTGAATGTAAGCTAAATCAAAAGATGCTATTTGTCCTTTCTTTTTACCTGTGCCTAAGTTCCCACTTAAACTAGAGATATTTAATTCATATCCTTTAGCATTCCTATCTGGACTTAATACAAATTTTTCATTATATAAACGTGATGATATATCTGAAAAGAAAGTGTTAAATTCAGTAATTCTATCCTTGAAAGCTTTATCTTTACCTAATATTTCCAAATTGATCAAAGATAGTTCTGTATTCTTTTCTTCAAGTTTATTATTGGATTCTTCCCATAATCTTTTTGATTCTTCCAATCCACCTTTTTGTTCGTAGCTAACATTTAACTCATGCACTAGCTCATTCCAATTACGGGTTGAATCTGTTCTTAATAAATTAGACGATAAAAATTTTTCACTTCTAAGCCCGATTTGAATTTTGCGTTTCAAATCGGATATTGATTGCTCTAAATTAGGCAACTCTCCCGTAATATATTCCAATTTTTCAGAAACCATTTCATTATGAAAGCTTAAAGTTTCTTCAAAAGTTCGTTGGATATTAGGTATTAGTGACTTAGCCTCTTCATATAAAGTTGCAATACGGGATGTATCTATTTGCGCTATTTCATTTTCCAAGTCATTTCGACTTTCAATTATTAACTCTTTACGCATTTCCAAACGAGTCAATTGAGTAGTTAATTTATTAAGCTTAGCCTTCGTTTGATTTAATTGTGTTAATTCATTTTCATAATTTTCATTAAAATCGAATGAATTTTTTTCTTTTTCAAGTTCACTAATTTGCCTATTAACTACAAGCAGTAGTTGCTCTACTTGTGGAAGAGTATTGGTATGAGTTAATTGCTTTTGTACTGCTTCTTCAATATTAATGTCAGAAATTAATTTTTGCTTTCTATCTGCGTGATCAGAATCCAATTCAATACCAAACCAATATAAATATAGAGATTCATACTCATCTTGTGTTGTAGAAGAGTGCAAAACTTTTACAGTATGTTGTAAACGGTTTTTTTCATCTCTAATATTCTTTGCGATAATTTGTCTAAACGTTGGTTTATTCTGTTTGGAATCAAACACTAGATTTTTTAGCGTAGAAGAAAACACACCATTGTTAAGTGATTTTTCATTTATTTTTTGGACTTTATGCTTACGTTGTAGAAAATTTCGTTGGATAACAATTTTCTTCGCATCATCATTATCTAATTCGCTAACTAAAGTTAATGTAACTAATACCTCATTACTTTTTAAAAATTCTTCTATTAAGGTGTTTCCTTTATTTTTGAATTCAGGATCTTTATATATATTTTCGCCTTTTCCTCCAAGACAAAAATCAATTAACCTTAGAACTGTTGTTTTACCGACATTATTTCCTGATTTCTTTTTATCATCAGTTGGGGTTTCATCAATTATTAAGTTCAATCCTTTATGAAATGGAATTTCCCTTATAAGACTATTTCCATTTTCTATTTTTAATGATTCTATGAACATCTAGAAATACTTCCCTCATTACTAGTGATAGCACCAACTATAAAAAGCCAATCTAAAGTTAATGTAAATAAATTCATAGAAATATTTTCTGATTTTTTTACTTCATCATAAGTAAAAAAAAAGTCAGCAGAATTACCGTTATCTGCTATTACTTCTAAAACAATAGCACCCAAATAATATATTTTTCTTGTTGGAGAAATATCTTTATTGACAATCATTTTTAGGCGGCTCTTCTAATATTTTACATCTCATAAAACCATCAACCATTATTGTTGAAATGGCGAAAAATAAATCTTCTTTATCTAAACCAGTGTTAATACCTGACAATAAGATTAATTCATCTTGAACATCATCAAATATTTCATCCGCATTTTTTCGAATAGTCATCATCGGATCTTTCGAATCTAAAATATATCTACCTTTTACTTTTAAATAGATATTTCGAATATTTCTTAATAACCTATCTTTTCTAAATGATCCATTATCTTCTAATTCTTTATAGAGAGAATTCAACGTACCATAATTAACTTTATATTCATTTATCATCGAGCAATGTCGTTTAACAAAATTATGTTCGATTTTATCCGGAATATTAAACTTAAATTGCACTTCGTCATCATTGCGACGATTAGATTCAAAATCTGTGTCTGAAATCGCGTTAATAGCTGATTTTAATGCTGAGGGGCTTCCTCCACTATTTCTGATATTTTTATCTTCATGCAATAACTTCCAGTCTTTAAGGAGAGTAACTGGAAATAATTTTTCATTATTTTTATTGTCAATTATCGTATGGCATTCATCACATAGTAAAACTAAATTGTCATAGCCTCTTCGTTCATCGTCTGTCATTGATGACCTAAACCGTGGTCCATTTTTACTTGCAGCTTCTATATGGCAAATTTTACTGACTATTGACTCTTTATCACGTGCAATCAATTGTCTAACGCAATCAGGCGCTGCGCATTCGTTCCCTGAAAGCATATCAAGTCGCCTAACCGTACTAGGTTTGTATTCCCTTGCTTTATTTCCTTTTCCCACAAAAAAACCTATAGATCCAATAATAATATAATTAATTAAATATTTTACTATATCGAGGAAGATCTGTCATAAATATAACCACAACTTTGAAGTTGTTTATTTACAAAGTGTAATTGCAAAAGTCATAAAAAAGTTCATAGGGTCAGGTCTTGTTTCTTTCCAAAACCAAACACCAACCTCACGTTTAACACCCTTCCCCGTCATCACGCCCTGAAAATAAGTAATTGATGAGTAATATCGCGCATGGATGCGCGATAAGGCGAAACTAGGCCATGGATGGCCTATCTTCGCCGTTTACGTTCACATCAATTGTGTATTGAAGGAAATAGCGTGATGCTCGGGTGCGCCGAGGGGTTCCAAGGGGCGGTCGGCGGTAGCCGCCCCTTGGTTGCCGCCAGCAATCTGGCAAAAAACCTTGAATAAGGTTTCTAATATTTAAAAAGCGCGAAAGGCATTCACATTATCGGTGATGGTAACCTCAAGCACCTATTCAAATACTTGTTCGGGCTGCCGCCCGCGCGTCAGTAAGCTAAACGCCTACAATAAATAACACATACTCTTGGTTTTTGAGCGAGTAAGTATATTTGTGAATTGTTGGGTTTCGTTTCACTCTACCTAGCCTATGCAACTTGTGTTGTAAGGCGAAAGTTAAGTGCTTTCATCACTTTAAAAATAGTTTCCCAACGTGGTTTAGTTTTACCGTTAACTGCTTTATATAAGCTTTCACGGTTTAACCCCGTTGCTTTAGCAATATCACTCACGCCATGCTTTTTAACTAATAAGCCAAGTGCTTCAATAAAGGTATTTGGATCATCATCAGCTAAACACTCTTCTAAAAATGTATTAATTTCTTGCTGTGTTTCCATATAGTCAAACGGGTTAAAATCTGATGTTTGTAGCGTCATAGTAATTACTCCAATTCATTTAAAAGGGCTTTTGCTTTGGTAATGTCTTTACCTTGTGTGCCTTTGTGTCCACCATTGAGTAGTAAAATAACTTCACCGCCTCTAATTATGTAATAAACACGATAGCCTTTCCCTACGAAAATTCGCATTTCAGATATGCCACCACCAACAGATTCACTATCGCCAAAGTTTCCATTTATGGCACGTGTAATACGTTTAGCTATTGCCATAAAAGCTTGACGATCTTTGAGCTTTTTAAGCCATTTATCGAACTCGTTGGTTTTCTTAATACGATATTTCATAAAACCATTGTAGCCCAAAGGCTACATACGTGCAATTTTATTTAAGGGATACCGAATTTTGATTTAACAATCAACGCGTCAGCAAGCTA
The DNA here is from genome assembly GCF_014077565.1 of Pseudoalteromonas sp. 5Ae-yellow. NCBI lineage: Bacteria > Pseudomonadati > Pseudomonadota > Gammaproteobacteria > Alteromonadales > Pseudoalteromonadaceae > Pseudoalteromonas > Pseudoalteromonas sp. 5Ae-yellow. Next base: position 246 of record NZ_JACGWD010000051.1, on the reverse strand, counting down.
AACGCCTACAATAAATAACACATACTCTTGGCTTTTGAGCGAGTAAGTATATTTGTGATTTGTTGGGTTTTGTTTCACTCATCCCAACCTACGCCCATATAATTTATGGCGAATCACCACACACATCGAGTAGGGTGAGGCTTTTGCCTCATCCCTCTCACAGAACCGTACGTACGGGCCTCGTATACGGCTCCTGTATTCTTCTATCCCTTCGGCTTATTTTCTAAACGCCGATTGAGCAAGCCA